>JBDTMN010000001.1 GCA_039934295.1 Candidatus Taylorbacteria bacterium
CAGTTTTTCGCTTTGATTCTGTTTGAAAATAGAATCCAGAAGTTCGCATTGTAGGTACTCGATAAAAGCCCCCCTTGGATTGTCACGGAAGACTTCTGCGTCGAAATTTTCTCGCACTTGTTGGAAATTAAGCATGTCTATTTCATTAAACTTTCTACAATCTTTGTAATTCTTTTGTTGTCGAATATCTTGGCGTACTTCGCCAGCTTCTCCTTATTGAGACTGTTTAGTGTGATAGGATTGAGACGTAATCCTTCGATATCGTCTGCGCTCTGTATTTTCGCTAGATTGAAATAAATATAATCAAGCAGGGCCTTTTCCGGTTCAGCTAAGAGAAACATCCGCGCACCTGTTTCCTGAATTGTATATCCCCAAAATAGTTCCTTCTTTATATGTCTATACACAAATAGACCAAAGTCGTTCTTTATTTGTCTGGTATTTCGAGTTGTTATAGAAGTTGGCGTATATACGATTTCCGGAATCAATCCATGATAATGCAGAGCCCACTCAAGACTCAAATAACTGGGTTGATAGAGCCTAAACGAGATATTTTCTTGAGTCAGCTCATTTTTCTTGTTTGCTATGGCGTAAAGCCCATTTTTGAGACGGATGATCTGCTTGCTCTTTGCAAGGGATGTGAATTGGGCGGGTATGACCTTTTGACCCATGATTCTTAGGTCCTGGATTGAAAATATGGAATCCGTAAGATTTTCGAGTAATTCAGTGTATCTCATGTTATTGTATATTTATATAATATCTTGAGATGAGTATATCACCTCCAAAATATAGGTCAAGTTCATACGTTTCGGATATAGGTGGAAAATAACCAATAACTGAAACGTATAGCATTTTCATATAATATCCGCAAAATATCTCTCAACCTTTTTGAAGACGTAAATGCCAACGAAAAGCAAAATGAGGCAGGCCAAAAATGAGATGCCGATGAGCGTCCAATTTATGGGCGCGGTGCCCAAGAGAGCGGCGCGGGCGTTTTGGATGACGCCGGTCATGGGGTTCAAGGCGAGCAACTTCGAATATTTTCCCGCGATGCTCGCAGGATAAATAACAGGCGTTAAGAACAAAAGAATCTGGATGAAAAAAGGCAGGGCATAGCGCACATCGCGATACTTGACGTTCACAGCTGCCAAAACAAGACCACCTCCAATAGCCGCCATGACGCTAATGAGGAGAAGAAGTGGCATGAGCAGGAATCCAGCTAGGTTCGGCATGTACCCGTAGTAGACCATGAGCCCGACCAATATGACTGATGCTATAGCGAAATCCACGAGCTTGGTCACGACCGATGAGATAGGAAGGATGAGGCGCGGGAAGTAGACTTTGGTGATGATGGCTTGGTTGGTTATGAGCACGCTACTCGTTTCAGAAAGCGCGCTCGAGAAGAATTGCCAAAATAATAGTCCGACGTAGACGAATATCGGATAGGGGACTCCGTCGGAAGGCATCTTAGCCAATTGTCCAAAAAAAACCGTAAAGACAACCATCGTGATGAACGGTTGAAATATTGCCCAGCCAGCGCCGATGGCGGTCTGTTTGTAGCGAACCTTGAGGTCGCGCCAGGTAAAAAAATACAGGAGCTCACGATATGCCCAGATCTCCTTCAGGTCCCGCAAATGGAATATTTTCCTTGGTCTAATGATTGTTAAAGAAGTGCTCATTGTTGGCTAGTTTACCATTTGTTTATCTTTTTCACGACTTTTTTCTTGAGTCCCATGTATGACTTGACCGCTTCCTTTTCCAGATTGGGGGAAAGAATCCTCAAAATTTCTTTTCCAAGGATTCGATACTGTCCGCCAACTTTGTTTGCGCGAAGCAGACCTCTCTTAAGGAGGCGCTTAATCGTGCTTTGACTGATCTTGAGGATTTTTCTGGTTTCAATCGTTGTATAAACGGCATCAGAATTAATTTTCTGGTTCATGCGCGTAATTGTATGCCACATAACAAGAAGTGTCAAAAGGTGTCAAAAGGTGTCATTTAATAGAAAGGCAAAAGAAAAAAGCCACCCCTAAAGATGGCTCACAACACTGAAGATTTTACCCACTCCGTTTGAAAAAGCGGTTGTGAATTATTCTCAAGATTCAGACTCAAGAAGTCTTTTCCTCATCTCACTTGTCGAAATCGGAGTAAAGTCGAGCGACTTCCTGATCTGAACGTATTTTGCTCCGCGCAGTTCGCAGAACTCTTTTTTTCGGTCAGCGTGTTTGTCGTCGTCGGTTGAAACCAAAAAGTCTGGTTTAATCGAATCAAACGCCTCCACAAAGTCGAAAATAGGGTCCTTCATTTTGCGTCCCATGACTACGATGTCGACTGTCCGCAATTCTTCAAGGATTCCTCGCCTATGCGCTTCAGAAAGAATCGCTTTTCTTTTCTTGTAAGCGAGTACCGTTGCGTCGTCCGCGTAGCAAACAACAAGACGAGCACCCGGACCCCCGACTGCCTTTGCGTCTTTGAAGAATTGAACGTGACCTCCATGAAGGAGTTCGTATGTGCCTGAGACGAAGACTGTCTTTTTTGACTTCATATTTTTTTCATTTTACCACATCGTACCATACCACAAAACAATCTCAATAAAAAGGGAGAGATAATTGCATTTGCAGAGCCCCTAAATTTGAGTATGATAGTGAAGTAATATTTTCGACCTTACACCTTACACCTCACACCTCACACCTTACACCTTTACTTACATTTTCGTGTATCAAAAAACTCTCAAATACATCGCGCTTTCCGGTCTCTTTCTCGTTCCTTTCGTTCCGCTTATTATTGCAGAGGGACACTTTTTTCCAAGCCTTCTTTTTCCTTTTATCACGGGGAAAAATTTTGCGTTCAGAATTATCGTGGAAATTGTTTTTGCCGCGTGGCTTGCGCTTGTGGTCGCTCATCCTCAATACCGGCCAAAGGGGTCGCTCATTCTTTGGGCACTTCTCGCTTTCTTAGGAATTATCGCTGTCGCTGACATTTTTAGTGTCAATCCATCTAAGAGCATCTGGAGCAATTTTGAAAGAATGGAGGGATTAGTCACTCATGTCCATTTGCTCGCATATTTTCTCGTGGCGGCGACAATGTTTCAAACGCAGAAATTATGGAGTTGGTTTCTTCATACCAACATCGGTGTCGGCATTTTCATGGTTCTCTATTGCGCTCTGCAGTTAGGCGGAGAGCTTGTCATCAACCAAGGCGGAGTGAGAGTTGACGGGACTTTCGGCAACGCGAGCTATCTTGGCGTGTATTTCTTGTTTCTCATTTTCTTCGCGCTACTCTTTGCGGTGAAAAGAAATGCAGGAGAACTCCGAAATATTGTTGCAAGCGGAATGCTGGGAAGTATCCTTTTTTTAATAAATCAATTTTTTTCATATTTTGCAAGATTGTCCGATCTTCAAGCGAAATATGCGGGGGTCGTTCCTCCCGGCGTGAAAGAGAATTTCTTTTTTGGTCCTCTCGATACATGGTTGTTCATCCTCTCTCTCGTAGCGATTATTATTCTCGCATTTGTTTGGTATAAGTCGAAAAAATGGGGAGACGGTGCTAAAAATAAAGTTGCTTTAAGTTTTTATCTTCTCACGATGGCACTATTTTCGATTCCTCTCTACTATTCTGCGACGCGAGGGGCGATTTTGGGAAGCATATTCGGACTTACGATTATTTTCGTTCTCCTCGCCCTGTTTGAGAAAAAAAATAAAATACTACGGGGAATAAGCATCGCGGTCATTGCCGGCATTATCATTTTGTCCGCTGTCTTTGTGAGCGAGAAGGACAGTGAATTTGTAAAGAATAATGTTACCCTATCTCGGTTCAGCTCGCTTTTCAATTCGGACATTAAGACATTTTTCACTTCTGGGGAAGGGAAGTCGCGGTATTTGATTGGCAAAGCGGCTCTTGAGGGTGCGGAGGCGAGGCCGATTCTGGGATGGGGGGAGGAGAGTTTTAATTATCTCTTCTATGCACACTATGACCCGGCGATGTATAATCAGGAAGCCTGGTTTGATCGCGCTCACAACGTTATATTCGACTGGCTCACCGCGGGAGGCATTCTCGGACTTCTTGCGTACCTCTTCATTTTTGTTGTCGCATTTTATTACCTTTGGAAAGATAGACGCGGGGACTCGCCTCGCATGCCTTTTTCGGAAAGGGTGATTATTGCCGGACTTTTGATCGCCTATTTTCTAGAGAACCTTACCGTTTTTGACAACATCGTAAGTTACATTTTTTTCTTCACAGTTCTCGCGTTTCTCCACTATACTTACGGGGGCACTCGGGTACTTCCCGTCGCGAATGCGGTAAAATCTAATAAGAAAATAAACAAAGTACAGAAAGACGAGACGGATATTGTCGCTCCGATTTTGATTGCCATTGCGCTTCTCTTTTCTCTCTATTTTGTAAATATGAGGGGAATCCAGACGGCGCGAAATCTTATTTCGGCAATCTCTCCGCAGGAGCAAGGATTCCAAAAAAATCTCGAATATTTTAAACGCGCTCTCTCCTATGGTTTTCTCGGCAAAAGCGAGGTGAGAGAATTTTTGGCGCAATCGGCGGAGCAGGTGTCTGCTTCAGATGCTGACCAGAAAGTGAAGGACGCGTTTTATACTTTGGCGAAAACAGAGCTTGACCAACAGCTTAAAGAGACTCCGCTCGACGTTCGGTATTATTTTTTCGCGGGCACGATGGCTCTTCGAATTGAAGGAGCAAATGCGGGCATTCCGTATCTCGAGAAAGCCGTCGAACTTTCCCCGAAGAAACAGCCTATTCTTTTGGAGCTTGGGCAAGCGTATGCAAATGCAGGCAAAATTCCCGAGGCGGTCAAGCTGTTTCAAAAAGCCTACGAACTTGATACGACGTATGATGATGCACGGGTCATCTATGCTTTGGGTCTCATCTACTCGAAAGACAATGCGGGAGCGCAGAAACTTTTGGGCACAAGATGGGATTCACTGCTTTTGTCGGACGCGCGGTTTCCGAGCGCGTTTAGCGTTTCGGGACAGTATCCGCAGGCGATTGCCCTTTGGAAAAAATGGATAGAGAAGGACCCGAAAAATTTCCAAGCGCATCTTTCTCTTGCTTTGAGCTACATCAAAATAAACGATAGGACGAATGCTGTTCTGGAGTTGCAAAAAGCTATTTCGCTTGACGCAACGTTTAAGGAGAGGGGGGAGGATTTGATTGGAGCTATTAAGGCAGGCAAGAAAATCGAGTAGGCAGGATTCACAGATTTGGCGAATTTCTTTGTCGCCAGCTCCGTATGTTCCCGCGCAGTAGCATCAGAACTACAGCTTGGTCACATTACTCGCTGGCTCCTCGAACTTCGCCCAAATCTGCGAATCCTTAAATAATGAGATGTGCGCACTAGGATTCGAACATTACATGTTCAGTACCCCGATTGGATTTTTTCTTCGTCATAGGATGACTCGAAAAATACTCAATCGGGCTTCGAATCCTAGAAGTAGGTAATCGCATTACCTACTTGCGCTTCCTCAAAAGTCTCGGTGCGCGCACTAGGATTCGAAGCCTACTGCTTCAGTACAGCTTTCCCATCCCCCACCACTTTGTTGCAAAGTGGTGGGGGATATGGGAGAAGCTTTTCGAATCCTAGGCGAAAGCAAAATAGTTTGCTTTCTTGCTTGCCCCTCGCAGACTCGGTGCGCGCACTAGGATTCGAACCTAGGACCCCATCAGTATCAGTGATGTGCTCTACCAACTGAGCTATGCGCGCGTAAAATCTTTACAGAATATAGCAAAAACGGGACGTGGTGACAACTTTTTTTGGAATCTCTCCCAACTTTCGAATTATACTTTCTACTTTACACTTTCAACTTTTAACTTCATTTTATGACCTGGTTTTCAATTCTACTCACCATATCCGGCCTCTGTCTTTTTGAAATCATCAGCAGTGTTGATAATGCCATTATCAATGCCGAAGTGCTTTCGACTATGGGAAAGAAAGCGCGAAAATGGTTCCTTTTCTGGGGGCTTTTATTTGCGGTCGTGGTGGTTCGCGGTCTTTTGCCGTGGCTTATCGTTTTTTTGGCCACTCCTTCGCTCGGACCCGTCCAGGCTTTTACCGCGACTTTTAGCAATGACCCTAAAGTGCATTTGGCGATAGAATCGGCAGCACCTATCCTTCTTGCGGGAGGAGGGATCTTTCTCATCTTTCTTTTTCTTCACTGGCTTTTTTTGGAGCCAAAAAATTACGGACTTTTTGGAGAGAAATTCTTTCACTCGCAAGGCAATTGGTTTTTCGCTCTCGTATCAATCATTCTCGCCATGGTAGTATGGTTCGCTCTCAAAATAAATCCATTTATGGCGTTCGGGGCGGTACTCGGTTCTACTGTTTTTTTCATCACGCACGGCTTTAAAGAAAATGCTGAGAAGAGCGAACGAGAGCTTATCTCGGGCGCGAGCGCCAAGTCTGATATAAGCAAAATTTTGTATCTTGAGGTGATTGACAGCACTTTTTCGATTGACGGAGTTTTGGGAGCTTTTGCCTTCACGCTCTCTGTTCCACTGATTCTTATCGGCAACGGCTTGGGGGCTCTTGTCTTGAGACAACTTACCGTAGGCAACATTGAAAGAATAAAAAAATACCGTTATTTGAAAAACGGAGCGATGTACTCGATTCTTTTCTTGGGACTCATCATGCTTTCTGAAAGTTTTGGAGCGCATATCGCAAGCTGGCTCTCCCCGCTCGTAACATTTGTCGTCATCCTCTATTTTTTCCTAAAATCTAAAAAAGAACTCGACTAGTAGCCGTATCTCAAAACCCCGAAAAAAGCCAGTAAATCACTGGCTTTTTTGGGGGTTTCTGTCCTTGACTTTTACCCCAGATATGCTATAATACTCCCAGAAATAAAGTGCTCTTTGCAATCGGGTTGTTACCGTCTTTTGGGACGAATTTCTGTACCATGCGCCTCTAGGCGGATTGTGGCGTTGCGAATGCCACTCATGCGAATGGTCCTAATCGTTTTTCTCAAAATACGGTAACAACATCAAACAACAACAAACAAAAAGAAACAAAAGGAAAAAAAATGAAAGACATTGAACGTCCCGCCCCGCTGAAGCCTCTCACAAGAGAGCAACTTCGCGCTCGGCACGAAACGGGAAATCGGAATGCCGGTCTGGTGGAAGATGAAGGGATGCGGGCGCTCGAGAGGGCGCTTGATGACATCCAGAAAGAAGCCGGTGAACCCGCAGTCGAACCCCCAGTAAATCGTCCGATGTTCGGTTCCGATTCGGTGACCCGCTCGGTCTCCTACGAGAACCAGCATTTTGGTTCGGTATCGGTTTCGATTAATGACTTTACCATGGGGGAATATTTTCATCCCCTTGGCGATATATTCACGATGGTTGTTCCCCTGCACATTACTGGTCAGCCGAACAAAATCACCTTTTCTCTTCAACGGGAACTGGCGGATGGAGTCAGGCTGTACTGGGCGCAGAATGGTCCTCCAAAGGATTGCACGGAAGAAGATGTTCCAACGTTTTCGATTCCGATTACATGGATGGCGCGTGCTCAGAAGGACATTCCGAGCACGGTTGATAAAGTTGGAAGCGACATTGACCTGGTCTTCATAGATCAGTCTGGCCGCTTCATCCTTCTCAACATCAGCCTTGCGTCAATTTTCGGACGCTTCACTCTGACTCTGAACCAGGCCTATGGTGGCCAGGTTGTGAGAACGACGCCGGAAAACGCGCAAAAATGCAAATTGCAGAGCGTGGTGATAAAGGGGCATGTTGCGTCTGTTGTTCCCCTTTTTGCGGAAGACGCCTACCCTGGTGCAGATTTCTTCCGGTCATTCAAGTATTTGGCCGGCGGAGTGGTCACGTCGGCCATCGAGATTGGTGCCTCAACCCCGCTTCACAAGTGCGTCATTGCACATTGGGAGCCGGAGGAGTGGGAGTTACCAACTGAACTTCAGATGGAAGGGGGGTGGCAAGTAGCCACAGTCAAGATGTTTCCTCCAAGCATACGTTACGGTTTCCTCCTGTGTGAGGACAAGAAGGACTGCTTCGTTCACTTTAAGCAGCTCCATAATCGCAGGGGCAAACCGGTCTATTATTCCTCGTTTCCGCATTTGCGGAAGATGAGCAAAGTTGCCGTCAAGTTCGAAGAACAACCTGACGGAAAACGGAAAGCCACCGCGGTGCGTGTTCTTTAAGTCCAACACTTTCGAGTTGTTGGCAAAATCAAAAGGAGCGGAGGGTCATTATTCATGATCCCCGCTCTTTCTTTTTATCTGAGTTAGTAGTAGCGGCCAATGTGGAAGACGAATTATACAACTTTGCGTGTAATTCCTCTGTCATGAACGGCATGAAAGGATGTAAGAGAGATAAATATTGTGCGTACACATGCCTCAAAACGGAAAGGGAAGTTCTATGATTGTCTGATTGCGTTTCTATATCGTGCATGTAATTTTCCAAGCTTACAATAAAATCACACAATTTTTCCTGAGCTATTGCGAACGAAAACCTATCGAGAGAGAAGCTTACGGAAGAACTAAGTTTATGAAGAGCCTCCGCAATTCTCTTGTCATTTGAAGAAAATTGCAGAGAGTTGGAAAAAGCGAATGCATACTCTTCGGCCAATGAAACAGATTTTCCTATGCTCCATAGTTTTTGTGAAAATTTCTGATAAAAAAGCAATCGTTCCTCTTCAAAAATAAAATCTTCTTGCAGGTGTGTATATGAAATAAGAGCCATGCGAGTGACATCTGCTCCAAATTTTTCTAAATAGTATTCAGGATCGACGGCGTTTCCCAAGCTTTTACTCATTTTTTGACCGTCTGAGCCCTTTATGAGACGGTGCAAATATACGGTTTTATAGGGCAATTGATCAGTCAGGTAGTAACTTAAAAGAATTTGTCTTGCGATTAATAGTCTAAGTAAGTCATCACCAGGAACGCACGAGTCACTCGGGTAAAAGTAAGAAAAATCAGGAGAGAAGTTATCGAAAACGATTGTACCCCACTGTCCGGAAGAAAACCACGTATCAAACGTATCTGTTTCCGGTAAATAAGATTTATTTTTCTCTTTTTCCAATACCCACGGTTCACCTTCAGAAGCATAAATTCTTTCTAAACCATCACATATTTCTCCTAGAGAAATACCGGTTTCTAAGAATGTTTTTAAATTGCCATAATGTTGCTTTCTGGCTCTATCAACAAACCAAATCATAAACTTTGATGGATCGGAAATATCATACCAGACAGGAATTTTAATACCCCATACATTTTGTCGCGCTATTGGCCAGTCATGCATTTTGTTTATCCACCCAGTCAATGCTTTCTCTCTCCATTTCGGAAAAACAGTAAGTCCACTTTTTCTCATTGCTTCAAGAGCAGGTTTTTTTAATGACTTTTTCTCATCATCAAGCTTCAAAAACCATGTAAGCATAATCATACTTTCAACTGTATGTCCGCGTTTACAAAGAAAAACAGAATCCGTGTACGATTTATCTATCTTTTCGATTACTCCTAGTTCCTTCAAGAATAAAATTTCTTTGTTGCGCGCTTCAACGGGCTTCATACCTGGATTCCGTTCAATCATATTGCCATTCCAATCCAACAAATTTCGCGATGGAATAGAATTACGCAAAGTATACCCGTAGTCATAATTATTATATGAAGGAGAAAAAGGAAAAAGATAAGGGTCGCATGTCAATGGGTCAAATTTTCTTTTACTTTCAATTACTTCGACCGTATGTCCTGAAATTGGATTTTTCAATATTTTTCCAATATGATGTGCAAACCTATTATCCGCTGGATGGATTAATACATGTGTAGTGGCAAAAAGAAATTCAGGACGTGTAGTTGCTAATGCGAGATGTTCTTCACTATTTTCGACTTTAAACTTAATGAAATAAAGAGAGGTATTTTCCTTTTTCTCATTAAGCTCAATATCTGCCAAAACTGTTCCGCACTGGGAACAATAATTAACCATATACGGTCGTCGATAAATAAGATTATCAGCAATCATTTTTCTGAATGTTTCCCGGACTGATTTTAGTGATCGTTCGTCCATCGTAAAGCGAAACCGTGACCAGTCTACACTCGCTCCCAAAGCTTTTGTCTGCTTTTTTATTAACTCATTATTATGTTCTACAAAGTGCTGTATTTCTGTAAAAAGTTCACTTTTAATGTAATCAAATCTGTTTTTACCTTTTTTTTCCAATTCTCGTTCAAATGTAACTTGAGTCTCATATCCGCCATGGTCTGTACCAGGGATCCATAGGGTAGTATCACCTTTAGCTCGGTGATAACGGGCCAAGATATCTTGAAGAGCAATCATGAGGATGTTTCCAACATGCATACCACCGCTTGCGTTTGGAGGGTCAAGAAATAGTGAGAATGGTTTTTTTGATGGGTCAATTTTGGGGGTGAAGTAGTTGCCATCCTCCCACATTTTGGAAATGCGGGGCTCGACTTCTTTGTGAATGTAGTGTTTGGGTAGAGAGCCCATTTTGGTAATAAGTATACATCATCTCCCCGTAATCAGGCACGCGACTGTGCCGTCGAATGTCCAGCCGTTTTTGAGAGATTTTTGGAGGCCGGCGACGGCGAGGGCGGAGTTGGGAGAAAGGACAATGCCCGTTGATTGTAATGCGGTCGATTGGGCATCCAAAATTTCCTGGTCTGTCGCAATCCAGCCGAATCCGCCGGATTTTTTTATTATTTCCACGACTTTGTCTTTTCGGTACGCAGTTTTGTCTACAATGGCATCGGCAATCGAGCTCGTCTCATTTTTTTCATCAAGGTCGGGCCTTGATATGGGGGGATTGCCAAAGACTTCGGCGATTGGGTGGCAGAAACTGGTTTGCGCAATATGGATTTGGATTTTGAAATTGAGCTTTGAGAATGTCTCTCCGAGAGCTTGGGCTGTTGTGCCGGAAGAAGTGGGAATGAAAACTGCCTGCAAGTTGGGGATTTCGGAAAGTTCGCGAGCGAGCTCTTCGTATCCCGCGAGCGCGCTGTCATCTTTTGATTGACGTAAACTTATTACCTTGGGATTTTTAAGAACGCCAAAAAGTTTTTGAAGCGGTCGCTCGACTTTTTGAATTGTGATATTGGGGTCGGTGATTTTTAGAAGCGAGTCGAGTTTTTCTTTGTTAATGTTTCTGCCCACAAAAATATCGAGTTTGATTTTGTTCTTATTTTTCAGATTATATTCCCGAACATAAAGCCCTGCCGCATATGCCGCATTTCCTGAAGAAGAAATAGCAAAATGCTGTGTGCCTTTCGCGAGATACTGCTCAATCATTTTCGGGATTGAACGGCCCTTGTGCGAGCCATATGGATGAAGGTCCTCACGTTTGAAATAGAGCGCTGATATGCCCAGTGCTTTTGCAAGGGCGGGGTATTGTTCGTGAGGTGTCAACATTCTTGTATTGTAGACTAGCTTTTAGCTTTTAGCTATTATGCGTTTGCTTGGAAAAATATTTGCCTAAAGTGAATTTTCGAGTAAAATTAGCCTATTATCTAACAAAACAGTTGTTTCTTTTAGCTAGAAGCTAGAAGCCAACAGCTAACAGCTTCTTATGCTACTAATTTGTCCAGAATGTAAAAATGAAGTTGATCCCGTTCTCTATGCAAATGTCGCCGAGGGAACGATAGTCGAATGCAACCATTGCGGTATTTCGCTTATGGTGAGCAAGATACAAGACGGAAATATTGAAACGACTATTGTTGACGAAGGGAAATGAGGAACATGTAACATGTAACTTGTAACTCGCAGCATGTGAACAGATTTTTCTGACGTTACATGTTACATGTTGCGTGTTATATGATATTTCGGCTTATCTATTTTCAAATTATTTCCCGCAATGCTCTCAAAAAGAGATAGCTCGCTCAGACGTCTAAGAGAGCTTCTTCTTTTCTCTTACGTTACATGTTGCGTGTTATATGATATTTCGTCTTATCTGACTCGGAATGTGAGCTAAAATGTCGTAAGGAGTAGTATCGCAGATTTTGGCGATATTCTCGAGAGAATTTCTTTCTTTCGGATTGTTGCTTATTACAGTCACCTCATCTCCGATTTGAGGATTTTTTACATTTGTCACATCAACTGAAGTAATGTTCAGACTGACTCGTCCAACAATGGGGCAGAAAATGTTTTTTATCTCCACGAATCCTTTATTGGAAAGTCTACGGTCTAATCCTTCGTAGTAGCCCAAAGGAAGCGTTGCGATAACCATTTTGTCTTTTGCCTCGAATGTCCCGTTATATCCAATCTTATCTCCTCTTTCATACATCTTGACTCCGGAAATAATGGATTTCATTTGAAGCGCCGGCAACAAAACCAATTCCGCATCCCGCTTTACATTTAATCGGATTCCGTAGAGGCCGATGCCCACACGGGCCACATTGGCATTAACGAGATTTTCATAAAAGTATCCGGAGGTGTTCGAAATATGAAAAAAAGTGAGATTCGGAAAAACCGTTTTAGCTTTGAGAACTACTTCATTCCACCTTTGGATTTGATCCTTAGTGTATATTTCGTTCAGATTGTCCGCGTCGGCGAAATGAGACGCGATTCCCACAAGAAGAAAATTCGGATTATTTTTTATGAGTTCCGCTGACATTTCTAGCTCGTCTATCCGTATGCCCTGTCTGCCCATGCCCGTATCAATTTTAAGATGAAAAACCGTCGGGGAGGTGATGCTTCTCGATAAAGCTTTGAGCTGTTCAAGGCTTGTGATAGTGAAGGACACTTTTTTGAGCCGATTCTTGGCGATGTGCTCGGTACGGGTAAAACCGATGACGAGAATGGGAGTTTTGATTCTTTCGTTACGAAGTATGAGAGCTTCATGGAATGAATCAACGACAAAAAAGGGGAGACCAACAGGGTCGAGGATTTTCGCCACTCCCACGAGGCCGTGCCCGTATGCGTTGCTTTTTAGCACTGGAGCGACGGCGCTTTTTTTGAAAAGGGATTGGAAATATCTCAAATTGGAGAGGATGTTTTCTTTGGAAATAGTGACTTCAATAAGGGGGTCGTATTGAAACCGGTGATTACGTATGTATCGGAGGATTGTTCTCATAAGAGTGATCTTTATGACCCAATGGTAACAATAGTGATGTCTCAATTCAACTATCTGAGTTTGTCCAATTGTTCTCAATTCTTTTTCCATCATTTCGGAGCGCAGTGGATTTTCAGAGGATTTACAGATACAATTCAAGTTCGGTATATACCTTATTCGTGCGAATGGTGGAATATGGTAGGATAGTGCTATAATGAGAACGTAGAACGCAGAACGTAGAGAACGTAATTTTATATAATTATAAAGATGATAATTACCTATAAAAAAATGGATAAAGAAAATTTTAAAAAATCGGAACGAATTCTAAAGGCCGTCGCAAATCGAAGGCGGTTGGCGATGTTAGCTTATTTGAAAAAAGAAAAAGAGGGTTCTGTTGGAAAGATAGCTTACTCAATCAAGCTGTCAATCAGGGCTACATCGAAACACTTGGGGGTTCTCTCTGCTGTTGATCTTGTAGATAAAGAGCAACGAAGCACGGAAGTCTGGTATCGATTGCAATCGCCCCAAAACAAAGTTATTGAGTGCCTATTGTCAACATTATGAACAAAGTAATTTGATAAATTTCAGGCCGATACATTCTACCATTCGCACGAAAGGTGGAATAAGGCAAAAGCATGTTTAATATGTGGCGATTGGGGCATCTAAATAAACAAGCTATCGGAATCGGCAAGATTGTGTTATTGGAGAATATAAGCTATAGTGTCAAAACAAAATTATTGGAAATGGGGTAAAAAAAGGGAACTCCGTATATAAGAAAATCATTCATGTCGCAAGAACGCTTAATAAAACTAGTCTGCAAAATCTGCAAAAGCACTAACTACTGGAGCAGTAAAAACAAGAAGCTCGTCACGAGAAAAATCGAGCTTAAAAAGTATTGTAATACGTGCCGAAAGAGGACGGAGCATAAGGAAGGGAAAAAATAGCTGTTAGCTATTAGCTGTCAGGTGTTAGCTTGAAGAGTTGTTTAATGAAGGGTGCATCAACACCTTTTCTTATTCAGCTTTTTCCTATAAGCTTGTAGCTATAAACTGATTCAATGGGCCTATAGTTTAGCGGTAAAATTTTCGTCTCCAAAACGAAAGTCCCAGGTTCAATTCCTGGTGGGCCCGCCTTCGCCTCGCTGAAGCTCGGCTACGGCGTGGCAAAGCCCGCACGAAGAAGAGCGAAAGCTGGGCTTCGCCTCGCTGAAGCTCGGCTTCGGCGTGGCAAAGCCCGCACGAAGAAGAGCGAAAGCGGGGAGGCATCTCTTAACCCACTGTATAATGCAGCGCACTATATTTACAGTTTAAAGTGTAAGGATGGATATTATTTAGGTTGCACAGTTGATCTAAAAAGCAGATTGAAAAGACATGAGAAAGGTCAGGTTCCAGCTACAGCCAGTCGTCTTCCTGTTAAATTAGATTTCTATTTTGCAACCCCAAATAAATATCAGGCTTTTGAATTTGAAAAATATTTAAAGTCTGGTTCCGGCCGAGCATTTATTAACAAACATCTGCAATAAATTATTTTGAATGTGTGGTCAAAAAGGTATGGAATTAAGCCAAAATGAGCTTAGACTAAAGATTCAGGAACTTCTTGGCAACGAGGTTGCAGTTTTTATATTGAAAGGAACGGGTTCTTGTAACAATGCCTATTCTGTTGAGACTCGGGATGGGCACAAGTATATTGTTAAACAAGAAAGAGAGAAGCGAGAGGTTCAACCACAAAATAGTTTACCTATCGAGGCAGGTGTCGCTAGGAAATTATTTGATTTGAATTTATCGCTCCCTACTCCACACGTTGTTTTTGTTTCAGAAAATCCTCTCATGTATGGATATGAGTATCTTGAAGGTGATTTGATGATAGACGTGTGGAAATCTCTTTCGGAAGAGGAGAGGTTCAGCATTTGCGCGACTTTAGGAAATTTTCACGCGGAAATCGGTAAAAAGGTCAATAAGGATGAAGCAAAGTCACTAAGAATAAAAATTGATGAATCCCCGAGTCTTCATCCAGAAGTTGAGAAAGAATATAACACCATTCTGTCTAGTATTGATGTGCCCGATGAATTAAAAAATTTGGCTAAACACGCAAGAGCGATTTTTGACCAGACATTTGATAAAACAGTTTTTCAGTTTATTCATAATGATTCACACCACGAGAATATCATAATTAAAAACAAGAAAATCTCAGGGGTTATTGATTTCGGGAATGCCGAATATGGTGAAATGGCCAAAGAATTTTCCCGTTATATCCGAGACTACCCAAGTTATTTTGAATACATCGTTTCATCTTATGAAGAAAAGTCAGGAAACATACTTTCTCGTGGACGCCTCATTTGTAACGCATTCCTGTCAGGTTTGATGGAAATTGTCGAGGCTTTCAGGAAGGGGGGAGGAGAACGTGTCAAAGCTCACGAGTCAATTGCAATATATAAGGAAAAAATAGAAAGTCTTAAGTTTGGCACCTCAACCATTTATTCAAAAAAATCGTAACTCCGAAGCTTCATTAATGGCCAGACTGAATTTCCTGCTCCGGATTCAAAAAAATTAATCCAACTCGAAATTTTTCCACCAGTTCGCGACGGGGGATTTGCGGATAAGCTCGATGATTTCGTCTTGGTCGTCTATTATTTTAAAGAGATCCATGTCAGAGGCACTGATCGATTGGTGTGTATCCACCATATTCTTTTTTATAAAATCTTGGAGAGGAATCCAGAAATCGGAGCCGACAAGGATAATTGGCACTTTCGGAATTTTACCTGTCTGCACTAAGGTTATAATATCGAAGAATTCATCGAGCGTGCCGTAGCCTCCGGGGAAAAAAATAAACGCTTCAGCTGCGAAGAGCATAATTGTCTTTCTGGTGAAAAAATAATAGAAGCCCACATTATCGGTGAGATATGAATTGGACCCCTGTTCCTTCGGGAGCTTGATGGTAAGTCCCAGCGACTCCCCCCCCGCTTCTTTTGCGCCTTGGTTGGCAAATTCCATTATTCCGGGACCTCCTCCAGTTAGTACCGCGTATCCGAGCTCGCGGACGATTCTGCCGGCAAGCATCCGAGCGTCCTCTGCGTGTTCGCTCTCATTCGAAAAACGGGACGACCCGAACACGCTCACCGATTTTTCGTATTTCTTTATAAAATCAAAACCGTTTTTGAACTCTTCGGCAATAAGCGCGAGGCTCTTTTTTTCGTCCAGCTCAATTTCTTCTGCAGTCATAGGCTTGGTCGAAGGAACGGTTTCAGGAGCGTCTGCTCTCTTTTTATTTTTATCTTCTGTAGTCATTGTTCGGGTATTGTAGCATGTAACTTGTAACTTGTAACATGTAGCGTTTGAAAATAAAGTCTCATTTTTCTGCGTTGCCCTAGTCCGACCTGAACGGGTTTAGGACAATTTACAAGTTATATGTTATAAATTAATAACTATGTCAGCTATTCAATTTAAGATTGAGAAAAAAATCCCCAGAAAACTCGGCCGAGCGGGCGTGCTTACGACTCCTCACGGCACAGTCGAGACTCCCGCGTTTGTGGTTGTGGGGACGAAGGCAACGGTCAAGTCGTTGACTCCAGAGCAGGTGGCATCGGTGGGTACGCAAATTGTGCTTGCGAACACCTATCATCTGTATCTTCAGCCGGGTGAAAAAATTGTGTCCAAGGCCGGAGGGCTCCATGACTTTATGAATTGGCAGGGTCCCACGATGACCGATTCAGGAGGATTTCAGGCCTTTTCTCTGGGGGTGGCATATGGGCAGAAAATTTCCAAAATTAAAAATTCGCCCAACCCTTTGCCTCGCGGAATTCTCGAGAAAGCTCGCGTGTTAAAAGAGGAAAAGGATGAAATGCCAATGGCAAAAATTACCGACGAGGGAGTCGAGTTCCGTTCGGTCATTGACGGGAGCAGGCACTTTTTTTCGCCAGAAAAATCCATCGAGATTCAGCGGGCAATCGGCGCGGATATTATTTTTGCGTTTGACGAGTGTGTCTCGCCTCTGGCTTCCTATGAGTATCAAAAATCGGCGCTCGAGAGGACTCACCGATGGGCGGATCGTTCGCTTATGGAACATAAGCGAACACGCGGACAGACGCAGACTGAACGCAGACTTACTCGGACAGGAAAGAATCAGGCGTTGTTTGGAATCGTGCAAGGAGGAAGATTTGAAGATTTGCGTAAGGCGAGCGCGAAATTCATCGGGGGAATGGAATTTGACGGTTTTGGCATTGGCGGGTCGTTTGAAAAAAAAGATATACATTCTGCAGTGGCGTGGGTGAATAAGATACTGCCTGAAGAAAAGCCACGCCATCTCCTGGGCATTGGGGAGCCTCATGATTTATTTGGAGCGGTAGAAAACGGGTGCGACCTCTTTGATTGTGTCGCGCCAACGAGAATGGCGCGGAACGGGACACTCTACACCGCGCGGGGAAGAATCAATATTTTAAATGCTAAATTTCGCTCGGATTTTTCTAAAATTGATAGAAACTGCGGATGTTATACATGTCAGAATTTTACGAAGGCGTATGTCGCGCATCTTTTTCGAGCAAAAGAAATTTTAGCGAATACGCTGGCATCGATTCATAATCTTTATTTTATCGTTGGGCTCGTAAGCAAAATGCGGAGCGCGATTCTCGACGGAAATTTTAACGAGTTTAAAGATGATTTTTTGAGAAAGTACGGAACTAAGTAACCGATAACTGATAACGTATAACTGAATGACTGAATAATGTAACAGATAACCACATGACTGAATAACCAGAATATCATTTCTTTGGTTATTGGTCATTGGTTATTCAGTTATAAGTTATATGTTATAGTTATCTTATGTCAAAAATCCGAGTCGGAGTACTTCGCGGAGGACCGTCTTCCGAATATGACGTTTCTCTCAAAACAGGCGGAAGCGTGCTTAAAAACATGCCGGGCAAATTTCAGACCCAAGATATTTTAATCACCAAAGACGGCGTGTGGCACATGGCGGGAGTTCGAAGGGAACCCCATGAAATTTTTCCGCATGTTGACGTCGTGTTTAATGCGCTCCACGGAGAGTATGGCGAGGACGGAAAAGTCCAGCAACTCTTGGAAGCCCACAGCATTCCTTTCACGGGATCGGGGGCGTTTGCCTCCGCAATCGCCATGAACAAAGTGCTTGCCAAGGAGTGGTTTTTGAATAACGGCTTGAAAACTCCGCTTCATCTTGTGGTTCAAAGAGGAGAAGACCGGCCGGGAAGAGTGATTGAAATTTTTAAAACATTTCCTCACCCTTCTATCGTGAAGCCAGCTGGGACAGGTTCTTCAGTGGGCGTGAACATTGCGTACTCTATCGCAGACCTCGGGCGAGCGCTCAAAGAAGCTCTGAAGTATTCGGACAAAGCATTGATTGAAGAATTTATTCCCGGCAGAGAAGCGACCTGTGGTGTCATAGAAAATTGGCGGGGGATGCCCGTCTCCGCTTTGCTTCCGATAGAAATTGTGAAGCCATCAGAATCGAAATTTTTTGATTATCAGGCGAAATATGGCGGAGGAAGCAAGGAGATTTGTCCGGGTAATTTCGGGAGAGAAGAAACAGCTCTCATTGCGGAGCTTGCGGTCAAGGCTCACAAGGCGCTCGGGCTTCGGCACTACTCTCGGTCTGATTTTATCGTTACTCCAAGAAGAGGAATTTATATTTTGGAAACAAACACGCTTCCGGGTCTCACCGAGGAGTCGCTTTTCCCAAAAGCCCTGCACGCAGTTGGGAGTAACCTGCCGGAATTTTTAGATCATTTGATTATGCTGGCGTTGGAGAAAAAATAGTGTGGTCACGAATAAATTTCCTGACGGAAATTTTTCTCGACCCCAGCTCGTGGTTTTTGCCTTTCACAAAGCTTCAAACAAAAACATCACTGCGCTTTCCAAAAGCTACAAATCTTCCGCAGGGAAGATTTCCTTAACGCTTTGTGGACGATAGAGGGGTCGAACCTCTGACCTTGCGAATGTGAATCGCACGCTCTAACCAGCTGAGCTAATCGTCCATAAGGAGAATCTTGAGTCTCGATTTATTCTTTTTATTGTAGGCAAGAGAGAAGTAATCTGCAAGCTTCCAGAGAAAATAGGTAATGAAAGTAATAAAAAACAGTCCGCCTTAGGCGGACTGTTTTTATCGAATAGGGGATTTAATAGTTGACGAAATACTGTATCTTCGCTTTCGCCTTGGCGTCGCTCAACCAAGCTGTAACCTCGCTTCCTAACTTCTGCTGGCTTATCTCGAATTTAACTTGAGCCATTACTTCTGCGTCTTTTCCGTCGGGAATCGTAATTTTATTGTCCTTGACGTACGTGGCTACTTCAAGGTCGGTTACCTGAATTTTATCTTTAAGGATTTCCGCGAGACTCATTTGTAGGTTAATCTGCTTTTTTAATTCATCTACGCTGATTCCCTGCATTTTCAAGGCATCATCGAACTTTCCGCCTTGAGACTCGACTTGCGATTTTATTTTAGCGAGTTCCCCGTCAACTGCTTCTGCGGTAATCTTTATGCCCCTTTTGTTCGCTTCTTCCTGAATTAATTTTTCGGCTACGAATGAATCCAGAACCTGCTTTCCGTACTGTGTCTCGAGTCTTTGAGAAACGCTCGATTTGCTGATTGAGGCGCCGTCGACTGTGGCCGCGGCAGAGGATTGTCTCATGACAATCGAGAAAATGATTACGAGAATAACAATGATGACGATGATAATAATTGTTTTAGTGCTCTTCTTCATTTTTCCTTTCTTTCCACTCTCCATATTTTGTTGTTCGTTTTCCATATTTGTTTCTATTATTTTATAATTTTATTAAGTGCGGTAATTATATAGTATTCAATTTAATAATTCCAGTAAGCCAATTTCGCTCCTCAATACGGTTTATCCCGCCCTCATATTGAAAGAATTTGAAAAAAAGGTCACAACGAATTGTGACCTCGTTAGACGATATTCTACATAAACACCACCCGTGGACTGCTCTACGGAACGACGAGGGGTGAAAAAACGGACTGAAAGAACCGTTGTGGACCTACTGGCTTTTCCAAAGTGTGGATGAAAGCCACAAACGGTTGTGCCAAGAAAGGGTTATTCGTATCGTTAACCCCGTAGACCAATGGGAAGGAGAAAATGGTATCGCTCCAGTTTTCTCGAGGCGAATCCAGATCGGGATTCGCTCGAACGGAATATATTCCCGCTCCACTTCCTCGAATGACGAAATTCCAGGGAATTTCTGCAAATGGCTGTGAAGGAGGCGAGCTCGGGGACCCCGAAGGTCCAGGCCTTGAAACAATAAATTGAGGTTTATCGGCGAATTCGTATCCGGCAAAGTCACACTCGTGATAGTCGTTGCCTCGGTTTGCTCCAGTCGCGCCACAAACCCATACGGACTGTTTGTCGCATCAAAAGGTAGCCCTTCCATAGGACGGTCATAATAAGCCTCTGACCGGTGAGTCAACCCTTCGGGAGGAATTGTGATGGCTGCTTTCTCTGTCCAGCTTTCGTCTGGGGCTCCCACGTTTCCGCTTACCTTCAAAACGAAAGTCTTCCCGGCGTTGACCCAGCCTCCTTTGAATTGGATACGAATACGGAGAATGTCTGTCTGTGGCATCCAGTAGTAAAAGAGATTGGTTCCTGGATTGCCATCAAGCTCAATTCCATAGGATGCAAATTCGAACAGACCTAGTGTTGTGGGCACGTTATATGTGACCACGTTCGAGGGTAAGCTCTCGATTCCGTCGATGGTGTAGGCTGTTGCGAAGAAGTGATAAGTGATTCCCGCTTGTAGAAACGGAATGGTAGTCGTGAGCACAGGGCCCACATCAATTACATTCGTTATGACGCCCGCAACATCGCCGTAATAGATGGCATAGCCAATCACCTCCTCGCTAGGACTCAGACTCCAAGCCAAAGTGACAGTTTGCATCGGCGGAAGTGTTACCTGCGCACGTGGCGTGATGGGCGAGATAGCCGCGGCCATCCTTTCTGCATCCGCGAGAGGCACTAACGAATGTGTCGAGCGCGGATTCACCCCGAATGTTAGGGGTGGCAGCACAGAAACTGCAGACGGAGCTTCCAGGGCGAAACCATGGGAGCTCTCTGCAGACGGCTGTTGATGGGAGGTGCCTTTTTGGGGCGTCTTTGATGAGGTGGCGCATCCCACACCCATCCACAAAGCCAGTACGGCTCCAATGAGCGACTGGGTGCTTGCAACAAAAGAACTGCGAACGGATCTCTTCATACGTTTTTTCCTTTTTTGAATTTGGTCTGACAGCCTATAATCAACATGACACAATGCCAGTTTACAATTACGGACTTTCACCCAAACTCAAAAACCTTTTTTTGAAGGAACTTTTATTCTTTTTTAATTATATAACTAATTTATCATCCGTCAACTTGTGACAGTGCATAACTCTCGCTTGGGCGCGTAATTTTTTGGCGATTTTTTTGGGTTGTGCTATAGGAGACTTACTGCTTCATGCTCCGCTCATTTAACTTCCCACCAAGCCATGCGGCAGGCATGGTAAGGAACGCAAGTGTCCAGGCATACCAAGTAGGACCCAAGTTCATGTTTGCGGTGGCTACTGCACCGACGACACTGACCAGAGTACCAATGACACCGAGCACAAGTGCGTGTCTCATTGGATAGTTTGGTGCAAGTCTGGCGACAAGATAGAATCCGAGCACGTTATACGCACTGCGATAGATGAGAACCACCCAAATAAGCCCTGTGGATACATAAAGATTTCCGTGCGGAAGTATTCCAAAATTTTCAAGTATAAAGTCAGTACCGAATGATAAACTTGCGCCGACAACAATTCCCGCAAGACCCGCACCGATACTTTTTAAAATGTTTTTTCTCATATTATTTTCTTAAAATCTTCTCCATCTTCCTGCCCTTTGCCAACTCATCTACTAACTTATCCAAATACCGCACTTTTTGTGTTACCTTATTTTCAATTTCCTCCACACGATACCCGCAAATTACTCCAGTGATGAGGCGCGCATTGGGGTTGAGTGACGCACGTTCAAAAAATGTTTCAAGAGTTACTTTTTCTTTTATTAGTTCATTCAGCTTCTTGCTGTCGAAGCCAGTTAACCACAGAATGACTTGATGTAACTCTGCTTTTGTTCTGCCCTTCTTTTCCACTTTCGCGAGATACATAGGATAGACCGTGGCGAAAATCACGTGTGCGATACGTTTATTGTGTTCGGGGGTTATTTTCATACTATTTTATGATTAGTTATTTTCTCGTATAATACCCCGGCCAACATTTTGGACATTTAGGGTAGTTGCTACTTTTATAAAATGTATGTCCTCGACTGCACACGGTCATTTTCTCAATCTGTGCTTTTTTAATATTTTCTTTAACTTTAAATTTTACGATTTTACTTATCAAACCGAGTGGTAGCGATTTATTGATTGGAAATTGTACCGAACCTTTGCCCTGTTTGTATTTTGAAAGTTCCTTTGCAAACTCCGCATGACCTCTCGGAGTTGCATAAAACCCGATGTGATTTTTGAATGCGGCAAAATAGACAAGAGAAATACCACCTAGTTTATATGCGGGCATCCCGTAGCTAATGCCTTCCTCGGTCTTCGGCGCAGCTTTTCTGATTGTTGCTCGCACACGCTTAAGGAGTACCTGTACATCTTTGGGATAGCTCGCTATATATGAATTTACGTCTTGATATTTTTTCATGTTCTAAACGCTGGCGATTGCGTATTGTGGTCACAGATAATCTCCTCGCCGCCACTCGGAGATTTCCGCAATCTCAATTGTGGTCACGAATAAATTTCCTGACGGAAATTTTTCTCGACCCCAGCTCGTGGTTTTTGCCTTTCACAAAGCTTCAAACAAAAACATCACTGCGCTTTCCAAAAGCTATAAATCTTCCGCAGGGCAGATATTTTGTCTTTTGTGGACCCTACAGGACTCGAACCTGCCACCTCCTCATTGCAAATGAGGCGCTCTAGCCAGATGAGCTAAGGGCCCAGTTTCTTTTTTAACAATCTTCTTCCAGCCGCACTTTTGAAATACACTTCTCGAGCGCGCGCTTCTTCAAATGTAGCATATTCTTCCTTATACACAACAGACAATTCTTTCATTTTTCTCGTGGATATTGTATGCCCCGATCTATGCTCATTTAACCGTCTTTGTAAATTTCCGGTATAACCCTTGTAAAATTTCCCATCCTTATCTTTTAGAACATATACTGTAAACATTGCAAATGAGGTGCTCCCCGCCCGACCGAACAGATTCGATCGTTCGGGCAGGTAGCCAGATGAGCTAAGGGCCCAATAAAAAAAGTTAATTGAATTCTGGGCGTATCAAGGAGATTTTACATTATTTTGACCATATTGCAATTTTTTGTATAAGGCCACCCATCTCGTGCATTCTGCTTACTTTTAATATAAACTTCCATTATGAAAAGTGACACTTTTCGTCCGACAGTCATAGTTATTTTTGGGGCGACAGGAAATCTGTTCAGGCAAAAACTCGTGCATGCTCTTTTTGACCTTTTTGAGGCGGGACATCTGCCTTCGCCTTTACGAATCGTGGGTTTTTCCCGAAAAGCGCTTTCGCATGAGGAGTTTAGAATGCAGATTAAGGAGCTTTTGATTGCAAAACATTCAGACTATTCAAAAGATGCATTGGAGGCATTTGTCTCCCTCGCTTCTTATGAAAAAGGAGACATACATGAGCTCGATACTTATATTCGCTTGTCGAAAATTTTAAGCGGAATAGACCACGACGCGGGAGTATGTATGAACAAGCTTTTTTATCTCGCAACTGCTCCGGAGCTGTATCGGCCAATTTTGGAAAATCTTTCTGCTTCGGGCCTCACGATTCCTTGCGCTCCGGGTACGCCGGAAGAGAAAATGGCCTGGTCCCGCGTGCTTGTGGAGAAACCTTTCGGTGGAGACCAAATGGAAGCGGAGAAGCTCGATATGCTCTTGGGCAAACTGTTTTCGGAAGAGCAGATTTTCCGAATTGACCACTATTTGGCGAAGGAGACAATTCAAAATATTCTGACTTTCCGCTTTTCGAACGGGCTTTTTGAGCCATTGTGGAACAGAGACAATATTGACAAAGTGGAAATCAAACTTTTGGAAAGTGGCCGAGGCAAAGTGGCGGAGCGGGGAAATTTTTATGACAACCTCGGCGCTCTTCGAGATGTCGGGCAGAATCATCTTCTTTCCATGCTTGCCCTTGTTGCCATGGAAAATCCGGGAAGGCTTGACGGGGAAGCAGTGCGCGAAGCCCGTGTCAAAGTCTTGAAGGATGTCCGCCCGTTCGCAGGGAGGGTAGAGTCATATGCCTCTCGCGCTCAATATGAGGGGTATAGGAAAGAGCAGGGAGTCGCGTCGGACTCCACGACGGAGACGTATTTCAAGCTAAAAATGGAAATTAATAGCAAACGATGGAAAGGCGTGCCCATCTATCTTGAAGCTGGAAAGGAGCTTCCCGAGTCAAAATCTGAAATCATTATTTATTTCAAAGAGCCGAAAGTCTGTATTTGTCCGCCGAACAGGGGAGAGCACAGCCATGAAAATGTTCTTACCTTCCGAATTCAGCCGAACGAAGGCATCTCGATTTTGTTTTGGGCGAAGCGCCCGGGGTTCGAGTTTGGCCTCGATACACAATCGCTTTCGTTTTCTTATCGGGATTCGGATTCGGAAAACCATCTTATTCCCGACGCATACGAGCGAGTGCTCTTTGATTGCATTCGCGGAGACCAAACCCTCTTTTCTTCGACGGATGAAGTTAAAACAGAGTGGAAAATCATAACTCCAATAGGGAAAGAGTGGCAGAAGATTCCGCTTTTGATATATAAAGCGGGGGAGCATCCACGCCAAATGATTATGTGAACCAGCTGATATTTTAACTTTGAATTTCTATGAAAATCATCGATATTTCACTTCCATTGGACAAACACACCCTGATTTACCCCGGGAATGTCGCTCTTACTGTCGAGGCTCATGCGACGATGCCTGGGTCTGCGACGCATCTCTCCAAAATCACAATGGGCTCGCACACCGGCACTCACGTCGACGCTCCGTCGCACGCAATACTGGGTGCAAAGACGCTTGACCAGATTCCGCTTGAAACATTGGTCGGGCCGTGTAAAGTATTGGATTTTACGAGTTCCGCGGGAGCGATTAAAATTCAGGAGCTTAAAAAGAAGGGGGTAAAAGCGGGTGAGCGCATTCTCGCAAAAACACAAAATTCTTTGATTGGTTTCAAAGTTTTCCGCGAAGACTACGTGTATCTTGACGGAGATGCCGCGGATTATCTTGCAGAGCTTGGAATCGCACTTTTCGGCATTGATTATCTTTCGATTAAACAGCGTGGGAGCTCGGACCATCGTCCCCATACGTCGCTTCTTTCAAAAAATATTCCCATTATCGAAGGGCTGAATCTCAAAGATGTCGAAGAAGGGGTGTACGAGCTTTTTTGTCTTCCGCTCAAATTTATCGGGCTCGAAGGAGCTCCGGCTCGCGTGATTCTTTTAGACAAGAAAAATTAATTCTTTCTTTTGCATCGGGCGATAGAAATAAATTTTTTAGCAATCCACCCAATGCTAACTCTACGCTGAAGCGCAGAGTTAGCATGGAGTTAGCGTTGGGTGGCAATTAGAAATTTTTTGATATTTGCGGAAAAACTCCCCCGCCACTTTAAGCACGCTATAGCGTGCTTAAAGTGGCGGGGAAAAAGAGTAGTTTTTAAAAAGAGGAGGAAAGGAAAAAAGAGGAGTAAAAGAGGAGGAAAAGATGCGAAGATGGGCGGCTTATACATGGAGGCTTGTTAGACAATAATTAAGTGTTACCGAAAATCAGCATTTACATCATATTACTTCTCGTGAATTTTGCTCCACGAAAAAGTTCTTCTCTTGCTTTGAGTATTTGGTCATGAAGTATTTTAGGGTTGAGAGTTTCGTGAAATGCCTTCATCTTTGGGAGGTATACGAAAACCAATGGGCGGTATATAATTACGCGTGATGGAAGAAGCTATCCAAAAATTTGCAAAGCAGTTTACGTTTGAGCCGGAAATTGTAAATGCCGAGTCTCTCAAGCTTGCCAGAAAATTTTTGGTATGTGGCTTGGGCGGGTCGCACTTGGCGGTGGGGCTTCTCAAAATGAGAGAGCCCAGCATGGATATTTTTATTCATCGCGACTATGGTCTTCCAGGGCTTCTCGATGCTGACCTAAAGGAGAGGTTCTGCATCGCTTCTTCATATTCCGGCAATACCGAAGAGACTCTTGATTTTGCGGAAAAAGCCTTCGAGAAGGGTCTTCAAATCGCGGTGATAGCGACCGGCGGAAAACTTATCGATTTTGCAAAGAAACATGAGCTTCCGTACATCGTCATTCCCTCTACCGGTATTCAGCCCCGAATGGCCCTGGGATATGCGCTCAAGTCGCTTGTGAAATTGATGGGGCGGGAGGCTTTAAACGATGAGCTCACCTCACTTTCTCGAATTTTAAAGCCAGAAAGCCTTCGAAAGTCTGGAGAGGAGCTCGCTCTGAGCTTTGAAGGAAAAGTGCCAGTTATCTATACGTCCAATTCGAACAAAGAGATTGCTTACAACTGGAAAATAAAATTTAATGAAACAGGAAAAATTCCCGCATTTTTTAATGTGTTTCCCGAGCTCAATCACAACGAGATGACCGGATTCGACGTCATTCCGTCCACAAAAGAGCTCTCGTCGAAATTCCATTTTTTTTTCATCGAAGACGCGTCGGATCATCCGAACATTTTGAAACGCATGAAAATATGTCGAGAACTCTTCGAAAAAAGAGGATTGCCTGTCACTATGATGGTTCTTGCCGGTAGCGCCACTTTTGAGAAGGTCTTCAATTCCTTGACTCTTGCCGACTGGACAGCATATTATACCGCTCTCCATTATGGAGCCGAACCGGAACAAGTACCTATGGTGGAGGAGTTTAAAAAAATGATGCGTTAATACCACACCATCTTGATTTACTAAGGGTGTTTGTCAAGGTGGTGCGGTGTCATAAAATGTTCAAAGATTTCCTGATGAAAAAAATGGTGGAGTCCAAGCTTAAAGACGTTCCCGCTGAAGAGCAGATGAAAATTATGGCGATGCTCAACAAAAATCCGGAGCTTTTTATGAAAGTTGCGAAAGAAATCAAAGAGAAAATGGACAAAGGAGCGGACCAAATGACGGCAAGCATGGAGGTGATGAAAACACACGAACAGGAGCTTCGTAAATTAGTGAACTAGTTGGTAGTCCATAGTTGTTAGTCAATAGTTTATAGAATCGAAAAGAATTAGAAAATTATCTCCTTAATCTTACTAAAGACTAACAACTATAGACTATCAACTTTATACCTATGACAAAAAAAGTCCTCGTCTTTCTTGGTCATCCCAACAACGAGAAAACGCTCTGCGGGTCTTTTGCCGATGCCTATGAGGAGGGTGCTCGAAAAGCCGGGTATGAGGTGAAGCGGATTAATTTGGGCGACCTCAAATTTGACCCGATTTTACACAAGGGCTACAAAGTTATTCAGGAGCTTGAGCCGGACTTAAAAATGGCGCAGGAAGCTTGGAAGTGGGCCGACCATATCGCCCTTTTTTATCCAAACTGGTTTATCACCATGCCCGCGCTCCTCAAAGGTTTTTTTGACCGCGTCTGGCTTCCGGGGTTTGCCTACCATTTTCTTCCTGGCCGATATTCGGGCTGGCAGCGGCTTCTTAAGGGACGGAGCGCGGACGTGATTATCACCATGGACGCGAATCCGTTTATCGAGAGACTTTTGTTTGGCGACTTTAGCAATGAAATAAAGAATGGAATCATGGGCTTCGCCGGCATCTCGCCCGTGCGCGTTACCAAGGTTGGTCCGATGAAAGGCATTAATGATGAGCGCCACAAAATATGGCAGGCCAAAATGAAAAAATTAGGGAGCCGGTGTTAGAAACTGGAGTACGATTTAATTCTATTACACAAAATATATGACTGAAATTTTTCCAGAAGAAAAAAATAAGAACACAGTTGAAGAAGTGGAGAACGGTATCCCAGCAGAGTTTATTAAGAAGGGGGAAGAGGTTAAAGATAAACTCAAAGTCGTAAGGGACGCCGAAGGACCTGTGTTATTTTTTGATTTAAATAAGAAATATATTGATGAGATGAAGGTTCGACTCGGTGGGCTCAATATTTACAAATATTATCTCTACTACATTCTTATTGGGAGCACTCCATCGAATAGACTGTACCCGGTGAAGGAGTGTGATTTTCCGGGAGATGATTCAATAGAAGAATTTATTCGTACCCGATACGAGAGACTTACTGGCAAGATGAACTAAATTATTTTTTCATCTGATTTATGGACCATTCTTACCGCAGGGTCTTTGCCTACTATAGGCAATTTCTTCGAAAATATTGAATGAATTGCATGAGCAAAGCGGGCGTTTTCGAGAATTTTGGAACAAACAGAGAGGGAATTAATTTGAAAGCATGACTTACATGTTGACAGATAATACCCCTAGGGGGTATACTTGTTCTATATGAAAAAAGATATAAAAGAGAGGGCAATGAAACGACTCAAAATAGTTGAAGGTCAGGTCAGGGGATTGCAGACCATGCTCGAAGAAGACGCATATTGTATCGATGTTATAACTCAAACATCCGCGGTCAAGCAGGCTCTTTCCGGCATCGAGGATGCCCTCATGGAGAATCATTTAGGGACATGTGTAGTTCACCAGATGAAAAAGAGCAAGGAAAAAAAGGCTGTAGATGAAATTCTTAAAGTGTATCGCCTCAAGCGCAAATAAATCATGAATGAAGCCAAGACGTACAAAGTAAAAGGAATGCATTGCGCCTCGTGCGCCGGCATTATCGAAAAAACTTTCAGAAAGACGGAAGGTGTTCATTCTGCCGAAGCGAACTACGGCACCGAAGCGGTGAAGGTCGCCTTTGATGAATCGAAGACAAATGCCCATGACCTTTCCCAAAAAATAGAAAAATTAGGGTATTCTCTTGTTTTGGAAGGGGAAGATACTTCGACGATGCCGAGCGCGAGCGAGATGGGAATGCCCCCAAATGAGCATGCCGAACATCTTGGTTTGAATCAGTCCAAGAAGGAAAAACTTGCCGAAGTTACGCGCCAAAAGTTTTTAGTTATTTCAGCCATTCCGATTGCCGTTATCGCCATCTTTGTTATGGGTTGGGATATTCTTTCTCAATATGGGTCTCTCGGAGAAATGGGTCTTACTGTCAGGGAATTTTTTCATCATCTTTTGCCACTCATGGCGACTTACATGCTTTTAGTGGTGGGCAAGCCCTATCTACTTGGCCTCTATCGCTTCTTGCGCTTTGGCAAGGCAAATATGGACACTCTCATCGGTATTGGAACCGTCGTCGCATATTTATACAGTTTCACTGTCACAGCATTTGAGGAAACCCTGCGACCTTTTATAAATGTGGACTATCAATACTATGATGTGACGATTGTTGTTATTACTTTTATTGCGCTTGGTAAATATCTTGAAGCACGCTCAAAAATAAAAACAGGTGACGCTATAGAAAAACTTCTCAATCTTCAGGCAAAGACTGCGCTTGTTGTCCGCGAAGGTAAAGAAGTGGAGATTTCAGTAAACGAGGTGAAGCATGGAGATTTGATTATCATTAAGCCCGGTGCAAAAATTCCGGTTGATGGAGTTATTATCGAAGGAGGATCTTTCGTTGATGAGTCAATGGTTACCGGCGAACCGATGCCTGCGCAAAAAAAGATTGGAGAAAGTGTTGTGGCAGGAACAATAAACACAAGTGGGTCATTCACGTTCAAAGCCACGAAAGTTGGCTCCGAGACACTGCTCGCGCAAATTATTAAAATGGTTGAGGATGCGCAGGGAAGCAAAGCGCCGATTCAAGCCTTGGCGGACAAGATTTCATCCGTGTTTGTGCCAATCGTGCTCGTCATTGCGTTTCTGACCCTCGGCACATGGCTTATTGTCGGTTCCCAATATCTTGGATTTTCTCAAGCCCTATCATTTGGTCTCGTTTCATTTGTGGGCATTTTGGTTATTGCTTGCCCATGTGCTCTTGGATTGGCCACTCCGACAGCGATTATCGTAGGAGTTGGTAAAGGTGCCAAAGAAGGAATTCTTATCAAAGATGCCGCGACTCTAGAAAAACTCCACAAAGTTGATACAGTCATTGTAGATAAGACAGGGACGATTACGATTGGAAAACCGACACTGGTTGATATACAAAATTTATCAGATCAAAAAAACGAAGAACTTGTATCGATTCTTGCATCGCTTGAAAAAAAGTCAGAACACCCGATTGCGCATGCGATTGTAAATTACGCGAAAGAAAAAAATATCCCTATCCGTGATGTCTCGAATTTTGAAAGTCTCCCAGGTAAAGGAATTAAAGGGACAATTGAGGGCACGGAATATTATGTCGGGAATGCGAAACTGGTAAGTGATCTCAAGATTTCCTTTGAACCTACAAAATTAAATGAATTTACTTCACAAGGTAAAACACCAGTCATTCTTGCGACAAAAGATAAAGTGCTCGGTTTTGTTACGGTCGCTGATGAGATAAAAACAGAGTCAGTCGAGGCGGTAAAAAATCTTCACGCACTTGGAATCAAGGTGGTCATGCTCACTGGAGATGATGAGAAGGCTGCGAAGTATATGGGGTCACTTGTTGGAATCGATGACGTGATTGCCCACGTCTTGCCACAAGACAAATTAGCAAAGATAAAGGAACTTCAGTCGCAGGGACATGTAGTCGCAATGGCAGGTGATGGCGTGAATGATGCTCCGGCACTGGCGCAGGCCGATGTAGGTATTGCTATGGGGACGGGGACTGATGTAGCGATAGAATCGGCAGGCATCGCTTTGCTCGGTGGAGATATTTCAAAGCTCGCCAAAGCAATCAAACTCTCAAAGATTACCATGCGTGGCATCAAGCAGAATCTCTTTTGGGCGTTCTTCTACAACATTGTCGGAATTCCGCTTGCCGCTGGAGTTTTCTACCCCATCTTTGGCTGGCTCTTGAACCCAGTTTTTGCTGGTTTTGCGATGGCGATGTCCTCCGTATCTGTAGTTTCGAACTCACTAAGAATTAAGGCTAAAAAACTATAATGAAAAAATACCTCTCATTATTGCTTCTCGCCGGTGTCCTCATGGTGGGGGTTTTTGGCTTTAATTCGATGAGCCATGAATTGAATCATACTTCCGGATGTATTGCATCGGCGGTTAATAATACTCTGTGTTCCAAAAATATAACAGCAATGCCAATTCATCATATTCAGGCATATATTTCATTTTTCAGCGTAACTCGTCCAGTGTCGTTCGCATTATTCTTTTTACTTCTGGTTACTCTGCTTTTGAGTACAGGGGTTTTCAATACAAAACAGCATGATCATACTTCCGCCGGTCTGTCTTTGTGGCGGGTCCTGCATGATCCTGAACGTTCGATCGCTCGTTCTCGTAAAATTACTCGCTGGCTTTCCCTACTTGAAAATAGTCCATCATTGCATAGGATTTCTTTTATTACCTCAAATCTCATAAATCTATGCAAACAAAAAAATCTAAAAATAATAAAAACTATAAATTCACTGATCCATCTTTGGCCATTGATCTTGTCTGCGGAATGGAGCTGGATGCGAATAATATCAAAGCGTCAGCAGATTACAAAAGTAAAACATACTACTTTTGCGCCATCCACTGTAAAAATCACTTTACAGCCGATTCTGTGAAGTATGTTGGGGAATAAATTATAAAAATAACCAAAACAATATGAACAACAATCAAAACAACAAAATGCTATTCGGAATCGGGGGAATTGTGTTAGGACTTCTTCTTGCTACAGTCTTCACGCCCATTATGAGGTACGAAGGAATGATGTTCCGAGGAAACACGAATTATTCTCCAAGAACAGTTAGTATCAGTTCGATAGACCAGCACTTCATTGAGCAGATGATACCGCACCATGAAGGGGCCATTGCTATGGCGAATCTCGCGCTTTTAAAAGCAACACATCCAGAGTTAAAAACACTTTCAAAGGCGATACTTACAGCGCAGACAGCAGAAAATCAGGAAATGCGTTCTTGGTACAAGGACTGGTTTGGAACAAACGTGTCGGAGCAGGGCACTACATTTTCCGGTGGAATGATGTCAGGAAGCGGTATGCATATGGGAAGTACTCAGGATATTGACGCGTTAAAAAATGCACCCGATTTTGACAAAGAATTTATCGAGCAAATGATTCCTCATCACCAGATGGCAATTATGATGGCTCGTATGCTTGAATACGGAACAGAGCGTCCAGAAATGCTACAGCTCGCAAAGAATATCCAGAGTTCTCAGTCACAGGAAATCCAGCAAATGCAGACGTGGTATCGAGAGTGGTATAAGTAATATAAACCAAGAATAAACATGACTGCTCAAACACAAAAATATACCTTTCATGTGCATGGTATGCACTGCAATGCATGTATTTTGATGACCGAAAGCGAACTAGCCGATATGCCGAACATCACTCACGTTAAATCGAGCCTTAAAAATAACTCAGTAGAAGTAATCGGGGATTTTGGAAATAAAACACCTAAACAAATCGCTGAAGAATTGACTATCCCCCTCAAGTCACACGGCTATACAGTTTCAGTTGAAAAACAAATCAAGGAAAAGAAATGGTCGGACTTTAAAATTGCAGTACCTATTGCGCTCGGATTCGCCGTCTTGTTTGTTGTTTTGCAAAAGATCGGTATCGTTAGTTGGGTGGGTGGGGGGAATGTCACCTACGGCACGGCGTTCGTGATTGGTATCATCGCGTCACTTTCAACCTGCATGGCGGTGGTCGGTGGCCTTCTACTCTCGATGTCCGCCACGTTTGCAAAAGAGCCCATTCGGTCTCTTGATGGCCATCAGGGTCAGCGAGGTGAAAAGATAAAACCTCAACTCATGTTCCATGGCGGACGCATTGTAGCATTCTTCATTCTCGGCGGAGTTATTGGTGCGCTCGGTGCGGTATTTACTCTTAGTACTTCAGCAACTTTTACCCTGAGCTTGATCATCGGAATTGTCATGCTTATTCTCGGAATTAATCTCCTCGATGTATTTCCATGGGCAAAGAAACTTCAGCCGTCGATGCCTAAATTTATCGCAAAGCATGCTCACGGAGTCTCAAAGTTGAGTCACACCCGCCCGAACGGCCGAGGATTCTCGGTCGGGCGGGCCCTTACGCCTCTACTTGTCGGTATAGCGACCTTCTTCTTGCCATGCGGGTTCACGCAGTCCATGCAACTCTATACCCTCACGACTGGGAGTTTCTTAAAAGGTGGCTTCACCATGCTCGCTTTCGCCTTGGGGACTTTGCCAGTTCTTGCATTGATTAGCGTCAGTTCATTCAGCATTAAAAAAAGTTCAAAAGCGGGAGTTTTTTTCAAGTCCGCTGGACTCATTGTGATTCTGTTTGCGTTATTTAATCTGATTAACAGCTTTGTAGTGATAGGGCTTCTTCCGCCGATTTTTAATTTTTAGTTACATTATTCTATGAAACCACTACTCATTTCACTCGTGCTTTCAGGTGCTATTATTGGAGGTTCTTTTTGGGTAACCAGTGGAAGTTCTCGGCCATCTCGCGCTATTCCCGAAAATAATGTAAGCATTGTTGATGGCAAGCAGATTATAGAAATATGGGCTAAAGGGGGATATCAGCCGAGAAAAAGTACTGCCAAGGCGGGCATCCCGACGATTTTGAGATTTAACACGAATGGCACATTTGACTGTTCATCGTCAGTTCGCATTCCAAGCATGAATGTAAGTAAATCGCTTCCACAATCAGGAAGCACGGATATTGATATTGGGTTAGGCATACTCGGAACTCTCCAAGGAAGCTGTGGAATGGGGATGTACCCATTTGAAGTTGAGTTTCAAAGTTAACGCATGAATAGTGAGATTGGTGGCGAAGTAAATTATCGGAATAGAGTGAATACACCTAGACATATCGACACGAAACTCATTCTATTTTCCTTCAATATAACCATTTCATCTTGCTAAACCAGATTTCTTTATAATAATCTATCTCCTGCTTTATTGAATCTAAATTATGAATAAAAAACTTTTATTTAAAATTTTAAGAATATCTATGGGGGTAATTCTCGGTATCATTCTTTTAATTATGGGAGGTATTTATTTTCTAGGGAAAAATATTTGTGATAACGAATTTATCGGATCCTATAAATCTCCTAATGGAATGCATGAGGCAGTATATACAGAAAAGCGTTGTGGCGCTATTAGTGAAGATGTTGGATATATTACGTTGGACGAAAAAGAAATAGTTCGGGCAAGACTTGGAGATCTTAAGACCCGATGGATAGACAATAAGACTCTCTACGTAGAATATTCTGGTATTAAAGTTTCAAAATTGATTGAAGAATACAACGGGATACATATTAACTTTCAACACAGAGCCTATACTGTTGCAGGTATGTGGGTTAATTCGAATGGGGCCGAACTTATCTTGGATGAAAATGGACAATTTAATGCCCGCCTCCTACCACGAGAAATTTTTTGGCGGGCAGATCAATCAGGAAAACTTAACGGAAAAGGTACTTGGATGATTGGCGAAAGAAAGTCATATCAAACTGTAGAACTCTACTTCCATGAAGTATCTGGGCAGCCTGCAAGCCTCGGTATTCCCATATATATTTCTGAAGACGGAGATTATCTTTATCAATGGGCTGGTGAGGAAGGGGAAAAAATATATAAGCTAGAGAGAAAATGAGGTAAGGAAATTAAGGGGTTTTATTAAAAATGTGAATTATAATATTTGAAATCACTGAATTTTGAGACTAAATAAAATCAATATGTTAAGCTTTCAAAATGTCATTAAGTATAGGAATCGTGGGACTCCCAAACGTCGGTAAGTCGACTCTGTTCAACGCGCTGACGCGGAAGAGCGTTCTTGTTGCCAATTATCCTTTTGCGACCATCGACCCTTCGGTGGGCGTTGTTGCTGTTCCGGATGAGAGGTTGTGGAAACTTTCGGAATTTAGCAAATCGGCAAAGACGATTCCTGCCGTACTTGAGTTCGTGGATATTGCCGGATTGGTGAAAGGAGCGTCGGATGGAGAGGGGCTCGGCAATCAATTCCTTTCCAATATTAGAGAGACTGATGCGATTGCGGAGGTAGTGCGGATTTTTGATGATGAAAATATTATCCACGTGGATGGGAAAATTAATCCACTAAAGGACATTGAAGTTGTAAATCTCGAACTCATTCTCGCCGACCTTCAGACGGTTAGCAAAAGAAGCGGAAGTCTGGGCAAGGATGTGAAGGCGGGGAAGAAAGAGGCGATTATCGAGGGGAAACTTATCGAGAAATTGATTGCCATGCTCGAGGCTGGCAAGCTGGCTTCGGAAGTTACAGTGGACGAATTTGAAAAACCGTTTTTAAAGTCTCTCCATCTTTTGACCGCTAAGCCGTTTCTCTATGTTTTGAATAAAAAAGCCGGAGGTACTAACTTGGATGAGAGGCATAATGCAAATCCACAAATGAATGCGAATGCCACGAATGGGGGAAAAGACACGAGATGGGAGGAGCTTATGGATTTTTTTAATAAAACGGGAGCAAAATATGTAATAGTTGATGCGGGAATTGAGCATGAACTCAAGGATATTGAAGACAAAGACAAAAAAGAACTTCGGGAAGGACTTGGCTCAAAAGATGACGGCATTGATAATTTAATTAAAAAAGGCTACGAACTTTTGAATCTCATCACCTATTTCACGACTGGCGAGGACGAGACGCGAGCGTGGACCATAAAGCGGGGTTGGACAGCACCCGAGGCAGGTACTGCAATTCACGGCGATTTCAAAGATAAATTTATTCGCGCCGAGGTTATTGAATGGGACAAGCTTCTCGAAGCCGGTTCCTCGCCCGAACGTACCGAGGACGGTAGTTCGGTACGGGCGGGATATGCATCAGCCCGAGAAAAAGGACTGGTCCGAACGGAAGGTAAGGAATATGTGGTCAAAGACGGGGATGTGATTGAATTTAAAATATAATCTCGTAAGAGATTATATTTTAAATTCAATCACCCTGAGATTCGCCAACAAAGCGAATCGAACGGGTAGGTAGAGTTTAAAATTTAGCAAAATTTTAAATCCGAGATCCCGAGCCTCGCGAGGGATAGGTAGAGTTTAAAATTTAGGAAAAATGCTTCGCCGGGCTAGAGCGAAGCATTTGGGGAAATCGAGTCCTATTTTTTCAAGGCTTTTTTCAGAGCTGCTTCAGCATTTGACGAAAGTTTCTGTGGATCGAGACCGATTTCACGCAGTTCTTCATCCACTTGCTCGATTGGCTTTTCGAGTGAAACATCGGCATCATACGTTGCAACTCTTGGAAAAAGTTCGTAAGGATCACGACCATCCCAATTGGACGGATTAGTAGCTTTCATCTGCTGATATGGTAGCAAAGATGAGACCACTTGTCAAGTTCGGAAGAAGGCGGTGTTTGTGTCAACGTGGCAGGTTGACACATCTTTCTTCTGCCATGTCAAAGCTCGCGAGCTGAAAAATTTCTCGCTTTTCTTAGTGACGCTAAAACAAAGATTGAGTACACCCATGTAAAGAAAAAGGCCCCGTAAGGACGGGCCTTACAGGAGCTTTTTCGTGGTGATAGCTATATAATACAAGAGTTAGTGGTAAATGCAAGTGTGTCGATTGCAATGCTAAATATAAAAAAAAACCAGATTGCTCTGGTTCGTGAGACTACTCCAAAATATCGGGAAGGGTTCGATGTTGCTTAAAGTTGAAGCGAACGTCCTTCGGTTCAGGAGTGTCAGGGCGCGAGCTGATTTCGGGAATCTCTCCCTGTGATGGCTCCGAGGTCTGTTGCTCCGGTTCAGGCTCTGTGGGCTTGAATTCGTCTGGTGTGCTCATAGGTTTGTTTCTGTGCCTTTTATTATTATACCACATAACACGACACTAGTAATGTACAAAATAGAACCTATTCTGTGCTATATTTAATGCATGGATAGCTTGATTCACGCTGACATTTTCTTTTTTATTACCACCATCGCAGTAATCCTTCTTACCCTAGGTTTAATTGTCGCGCTTGTGTATGCTATTCGAATTTTGAAAAGTGTCGACCATATTTCAACCAAGGTCAAAGAAGAGAGCGACAGAGTGATTGAAGACTTGGGTGAGCTTCGAAGCAATGTGAAAGATAACGGATGGAAGCTCGGACATATTATGCGTTTTTTTAGAAAAGTATTTAAGAAGAAGTAAAATTAAAAGTTAACACAAATCAACGAAGGGATTCGTGGATTAGTATCATATTAATATGACAAAAAAACATGAAAGTGGAATGGGTGCGGGAAAAAAAATATTGATGGGAGCAGGCATTGCGACATTGGCCGCTGCCGCTGCGGGAGCATATCTTTTGTATGGTTCTGATGCAAGAAAGAAAAAACGAAAGGAAATAAAGGCCTGGATGCAGAGCGCGAAGGCGGATGTGATGAAAAAGATGGAAAGCGTAAAAGAGATGAACGAGGAAATTTACAACACTATCGTGAACGAAGTCGTAGCGAAATACAAGGCGCTCAAAGAAGTTGACACAACTGAAATGGAGGAGCTCTCAAAACATTTTCGCGACCAGTGGAAGCATATTAAGAAAGCTCTCGAGACGAAGCCTAAGAAATAACATATAACTGAATGACCGATAACTGAATAACGGACGACGCGCAGAATATTTTCTGGTTATTCAGTCATTCTGTTATTCGTCATAAGGTTATAAGTACTATCATGGACACTTCTTGGGGAAAAGTGGGTGATTGGTATCACGATTTGTTGCAGAGAGAAGGTACATACCAGAGTGATGTTATCTTGCCGAACATTCTTCGGCTTCTCGATATCAAAGAGGGCACTGTTTTGCTAGACCTTGCCTGCGGTGAAGGATTTTTTGCTCGCGAGTTTGCTAAGAAGAAAGCCAAAGTAATCGGTGTTGATATTGCGCCCGAACTTATTCAAATCGCTAAGAAGAATTCACCGAGTTCTATAGAATTTTTCGCAAGGTCTGCAGATGACCTTTCACCGCTCTCGGATGGCTCGGTAGATACAATCACGATTATTTTGGCAATTCAAAATATTGAAAATGCGCAGGGCGTTTTTGACGAGTGCGGAAGGGTGTTAAAAAAGGGCGGCAAAATTTTTCTTGTTTTGAACCACCCCGCTTTCCGGATTCCCAAAAAATCGAGCTGGGGGTATGAAGAAGAGGTGAAAGTGCAATATCGGAGAGTGGATGCTTATCTGTCGGAAGTGAAAGCGCAGATGGACATGGAGCCCGGCAAAAAAAACGGCAAAAAGACAGTCTCATTTCATCGCCCTTTACAAACCTATTTCAAATTATTGACGAAAGCCGGATTTGTCGTCTCCCGGCTTGAAGAATGGACGGGGAATGCGAAGAGCGAGCCCGGGGCGCGAATGGAAGCCGAGAACCGCGCGCGAAAAGAATTTCCCCTTTTTATGATGATTGAAGGAGTTAAATTAGGAGCTAATTTATAAGCACGAAATTCGAAGCTCGAAATTCGAAAAAAATCTAAATAAAAAAACGAATCATTTTCCCTATACATTTTGAATTTAGTTATTTTTCGAATTTCGGATTTCGTGCTTCGAATTTACTTAGATATGTCAAAAAGAACCAAAATTATATTGATTGTGATCCTCATCCTCGTAATCGGAGGTGTTTTCATCTACAAAAACAACTCCAAAGTCGTTTTTCGTAGCTTTGAAGAGTGCGCAAAAGCCGGAAATATTATTCTCGAGAGCTACCCCCGCATGTGCCGGGGAAGCGACGGCACGTTGTTCGTCGAGAAAGTGACTCCGATTCCGACGCCCATGGGGGACAAATCAAATCTGATTCGTGTAAGCAATCCAAAAGTGGACGAAATTATTTCAAGCCCGTTTCTTATAGAAGGAGAGGCGAGAGGGAATTGGTTTTTTGAAGGTAGTTTTAGCGGAGAGCTTCTGGATGAGGGCGGTAAACGTATTTCGACTTTTATAGCGGAAGCGCAAGGCGAATGGATGACCACGGAATTTGTGCCATTCAAGTCTACTTTAGAATTTAAGAATCCGTGGACGCAAAAGGGCACTCTCATCTTCCACAAAGACAATCCATCGGACAAAAGGGAATTGGATGACGAGCTTCGAGTTCCAGTAAAATTTGCCACAACTTCTACCTCTCATTAAATTTTTCAACTGCAGATTTACAATCTCAAGCTCCCATAGTTTAATGGATCGAATGCGAGCCTCCGAAGTTCGCGATCCAGGTTCGATTCCTGGTGGGAGCATAAATTTTACGCAGTAAATTTATGCTCCCAAGCAAGGTAACTACTTACCTTGCGTCCAGGAATCGAAGCCCGATTGAGCATTTTTTGGAATTTCTGAATGAACAAAAAATCCAATCGGGGTACTGAAGCTGTAAGCTTCGATTCCTGGTGGGAGCATAAATTTTACGCAGTAAATTTATGCTCCCAAGCAAGGTAACTACTTACCTTGCGTCCAGGAATCGAAGCCCGATTGAGCATTTTTTGGAATTTCTGAATGAACAAAAAATCCAATCGGGGTACTGAAGCTGTAAGCTTCGATTCCTGGTGGAGCCAAGCTACTTTGCTTGCGTCCAGGAATCGAAAGAATTGAATATGTCCCTATGTTATACTAAATATAATGAAGAAAGCTATAAAGAAAAAAAAGATTATCTACATCTCTGTCGCAATTGTTGCTGTCGTCATTTTATTTTTCCCCATTGGCGAGTCGTTTCTGGGGACGAGAGTGAGCAATGTCGAGAAAATAACGGGGGATTTTTTGGACTCTATCATTCCGGAGAAGATTGCCAACCCCGCTCCTTTGAAATTTTTTGGGGGGTCATTTGATTCCAAACTTTCGAGGGACGGCGTTCTTTTATACACCAACAATGAAAGAGTGGCTGGCGGAATTTTACCGCTTAAAATCAATACTAAACTCAATAGTGCCGCAGAGAAAAAACTTGACGAAATGTTTGCCGAGCAGTTTTTCGCTCACATTTCACCGGAGGGAATCGGCGCGCCGGAGTTGGCGAAAAGCGCCGGCTATGACTATATTGCAATCGGAGAGAATCTCGCCCTCGGGAATTTCGCTAACGATAGCGCGCTTGTGGCGGCATGGATGGCAAGCCCCGGGCACAGAGCAAATATCCTCACAAAACGCTTTGAGGACATAGGCATTGCGGTCAGAAAAGGCACATTCGAGGGAAAAACTGCCTGGCTTGCCGTGCAGACTTTCGGAGTTCCGGCTTCTTCTTGCATATCCATCGATACGAGCCTAAAGCGGAAAATTGAAGATAATAAGGCCCGTCTTACTGTTCTTGAGCAAGATTTGGAAGCGAAAAAAAATGCGCTCGATGTCTCCGAGCCAAAATCGGGAAAAGAGTATAACGCAAAAGTTACGGGGTACAATGCCGTCGTGAATGAATACAATACGCTAGTGAAAAACACGCAGACCCTTATTGCATCCTACAATGCCGAAGTCAGGGAATATAATAAATGCGCGGAAGGAGTCTGAAGAAGGTTGCAGGTGTAAGGTGTTAGGTGTAAGTCAATGAAGAAAAATCTCAAAATTTCTTACTATTTCTTACACCTAACACCTAAAAGCTAACACCTCGGCTCCGATTATCTTGTGTCTTTCATCGTAAGTGAAAATCGAAGACCATACAGCATTAGGATTCCTAAAAAAATGAAAAGGAATTTAATGTCAAAAAAAGCCAGAACTATTGTTGCGAGAATGGGACTTCCAAGATAAGCAATCGGGCGCATAGTTCTAAAGAAGCTCAAGGTATTCAAAGATGTGTCTGGCACTTTCTTGAAGAAATATATTTCGCTCATGACCTCTACCATGGCGGCGCCGATTCTAGTTCCAAGAAGAAGGCAAGTCCAAAGCAGAAAATTGTGCCCGGGAATAAAAATGATAAGAGTGGTTGATATGGCCATGATGATAAATCCGATAGTGAGCATTTCCTTTTCCCCAAACCGAGTGTCTGCAAGTCTTCCCAAAGGCCAGTCAAGAATGGGAAAAGCTAGGAGCATAATGGCAAACATGAGACTGATTTCGCTCCACGTAAAACCCACATTTTCGTAAAGATAGAGAGGAGTGTAAATCACCATCCACGCGTAAAAAAATTGAAGCAAAAAATTCATGAGAAATACGTCAAGCACATTTTTGTTTTTCCACACTTCGGCCGAAGTTCTAAGTAAGGAGGAAGTATGATACTGCGGGTCCTTGAATTTGCGAAACTGGCTTCCGAGAAGCCCAATAACGGGCAGTGCTAAAATAGCACTCGCAAGATATATTTTGGAATAATTGCCTGCGGCTAGTATGAAGCTCGCAAAAAGAGCGGAGATAACCCACGCGCTATTTGTGAAGGTAAGAAAGGTCCCTCTTACTTTTCCCGTTGAACGGACTGGGGAGAATTCTTCGAGAAAAATATCGATATTGAAGCTTACGAGCGAGATGATGACGAAATTTATAATGAAAGCGCCTTCGACAATATAGGGGTTATGACTCGTGGCAAGAATAACCAGCGAAATTGCCCCGACGACTGCGAGCGTAGTTGCTGTTTTGTAGTTTCCGAACTTCGAGAGTACTCTCGGAATCATTGAGAATGAGACGATTGTTAACAGCGAAGAGAGAGCATACAGAAGTCCCACATAGCGCTCGGTGACAAAGCCCGAGAGAAATGTCGAATTTATGTACGCGGGAAGAGCGATGTGGAGTGAAAAGAAAAAACCGATAAGATAGAGGGAGAAGAGGTTTCCGTTCAAGTTTTTTCTTAAAGAAAAGCGGAAAGACATAAATTTGGACTTTAAAAAGCACGAAATCCGAAATTCGAAACTAGAAAAATATCTAAATTAGAAATTTTAAGCATGCTTTGATTCTACGTTTATTCTTTTTAAATGTTTTGGATTTTTTCGGATTTCGTGCTTCGGATTTCGGATTTCATTTTTGGTAATTAGAAATTTTCAGGGTTATATTCCTAGAAGTACCGGTATCACAATCGGTCGTTTGGCTGTCTTTTGAAAAAGATACTTTGAAACCTCATCCGTGACATTTCCTTTTACGTAGTCGAAATTGATCGGGTTCATCCCTTTTGTCGACTGCTCAATCGTGTCTCTTATGATAAAGCGGGTCTGGCGCAGAAGTTCTTGGGATTCCCGAAGATAAACGAATCCGCGAGAAATCAGGTCCGGGGATTTGCGAAGTTTTCCCGTTGAAACATCAATCGTGGCGACGATCACGAACATTCCGTCCTGTGCAAGCATCTGCCGGTCTCGTATGACAACTTCTTGAATATCGCCAATCGCAAATCCGTCCACCATAACTATGCCTGAAGGCGCCTTTTCGGGCAGTCTCACCAATTTTTCGCCCTTATCGCGAATTTCCACAATCGTTCCATTGTCCGGCACAACGATATTCTCCTCTTTCATTCCGAGATTCATCGCGAGCTCGGCGTGGAGCCGAAGCATGTAATGGTTGCCGTGGATCGGCATAAAGAATTTTGGCTTTATTTTTTTGTGGAGCCATTCAATTTCTCCACGATTGCCGTGTCCTGTGGAATGGATGAATACGTCTGATGTTCTGTAGTGGATTATTTTCGCACCCTGTCTCGCGATGTTGTCTTTGAGCTTCTGAACTGTTTTCTCGTTGCCCGGAATGATGGAAGAAGAAAGAAGAACGGTGTCTCTTTTGTTGAAACGGATGTGCTTGTGGCCTTGGGTAGACATTCGCATCAAAGCCGCAAATTCTTCTCCCTGAGCGCCGGTGGCAAGCACGATAATCCTGTCCGGAGGATAGTTCTCGATATTTTCGGAGGATATGAGGGTGTCTTTTTTTGCGTGGAGGATGCCGGCCTGGGTCGCAATCTCGATGTTGGTCTTCATGCTTCGGCCTTCCACTACGATTTTTTTATTGTAACGCTCCGCTATCTCGATGATTTTAATCATTCGCTCGAGTTGAGAAGCGAAGGTGCCGATAATGAGGCGTCCTTTTATATTTTTTATGATTTCTTCGAGATTTTTGTGAACCAATTTTTCGGGCGTTGAAAATCCCGGATTCTCGATATTCGTGGAGTCGGTCATGAATAAAAGCGTTTTTTCTTTTTCAAAGATTTTGTATTCTTCCTCTTCTTGGTCGGTCGGCACTCCGTTTACGTGATCCAGTTTGAAATCGCCCGGGTTCACGATAGAGCCGTATGGAGTTTCAATAATGATACCCATTGAGTCGGGAATCGTGTGGGTTACTGCAAAGAATCGGACGAGCATGCCTCCTATACGCACCCGATCTTCTTTCTCCACGATCTGAATGTTTAGGGGTGGCAAGTGCGGGAATTCTTGCTGTCTCTTTTGAATCATGATGGCGGTCAGGTTGCGGGTGTAGAGGGGGGGATTGCCGATTCTGTCCATGATGTAGGGGATGCCTCCGACGTGGTCGAGGTGTCCGTGAGTGATGACAAGAGCGCGGATTTTATGCTTCCGCTCTTCCAGATATCTCGTATTGGGGAGAATGTAGTCAATTCCCGGCGTCGCCTCTTCTTTAAATTGGAAGCCGGCGTCTAGGATGATGATGTCGTCTTTGTACTCGACGATTGTCATGTTTTTTCCCACTTCTTCCACTCCGCCTAAGGGAATGATGCGTATGACGTCGTTACCTATTGGGGGAATGAGGTCATCCGCCTTGGGCCGAATCAGAGGTCTTGTACGGTGAAATCTTTTGTCCGCCGACATTCGGGACTTTTTTGGGGCATGCGTTTCCGAATGCGAGCCGAACAGCGGGTTTCTTTTGGGAGGACCCGCGGGATGCGGGCGTCTTACCCCTCTTCCACGTTGAGCTCCTTCCGCGAATCCTCCTCTCCTAGCCTCTCCTGGTCTTTCGTTTCGTTGAATATTTTTTTCCATATAGTTAGTAAAATTCGAAATCCGAAAAAACAAAGTCAAAAAAAAAGTAAAGTTTTGAATTTAGAATTTCTCGTTTTTTTCGAATTTCGTGTTTCGTGCTTGCTTTGTTATTAATTAGTAGTTTTTTAGTGATTTTATCGAGCGAAAACTTTCCACACTTTATCTTCATTTATATACCATTCGTACACGTTCACAAATCTCTCCTCCGGCCTTACGATTTCCTTCATCTTGAAATTTTTTACCCTTTTGGGAAGGATGTAAATATATTCGGGCGAATACAGAAACAATGCGGGGAGGTCCTTGCTGATTTCCTGTTGCACGACGTTGAGTTCAGCGAGTCTCCCAGTGCGGTCCAAAGTGGTGCGAGCCTCGGAGAGAGCCTTGTCGACTTTGCTGTTCGCGTAAAGAGCGATATTCAACCCAGGGTCGTTTCTCTCTGCCGAATGCCAGAAAGGATAAAGGTCCAAATCCCTCCCGACGATTTCTCCGAAAAGAAGCGCCTCATATTTTCTCGGTCTCAAAATGGTCTGATTGAAATCTCCCTGGTCAAAGACCTTGACGGTCACCTCTACGCCAATTTTTCTCCATTGCTCCTTGACCAGTTCTGCGGTTTGCGCAAGTTCGGGAGTGTTTGCGGTGGATATGCTGAACGCAAGTGGGGTGGAAGCTCCATCTTTGTCCTTCTTTTCTAAAATACCGCTTGCGTTTTTACTCCACCCCGCGATGGTGAGAATTTTATTCGCTTTTTCAGTTCTCGACTCAATATCATCTTTCGTCTGGGGCAAAATTTGAGAATCCGGAATAAGTCCCGGGGGAATAGGTCCCTCTATGGCGTCTCCAAATCCATGAAGTACTTTCGCTACGATTTCATCTCTATCAAGCGCAAGGTTGAGCGCCTCCCGAACTTTGATGTCCGCTAAAATTTCCGACTGATTCTGGTTGAAAAAAATTCCGAATACGCGGGGCAGGGGAGATTTGTGAATCTCCGCGTCTTTTGACACTATGAGCGAGGCATTCTCGCCGGAGATGGCATTTGCGGTATCGATTTCTCCTCTTTTGTAAGCTACCAGGAGATCGGCTTCTGTCGTGTAAAATTTGAGAATGATATTTTTTATTAGGGGTTCTCCGAGCGCATACTTGTCGAATGCTTCCAGTTTGTAATAAAGGGGAATACCTTCTTCATTTCTTTTCAGACTTTTCACTTTGTAGGGCCCAGAACCCACCGGCTCGGTATTAAACTGGCTGAAAGTAAACTGGTCTAGGTCGGCGTTTTTCCAGATATGTTCCGGCAAGATTCCCAACGTCATATTTTCAAGAAACGGGGTGTAGGGATTTTTCAAAGTGAATTTGATTGTTTTTTTGTCCACTTTTTCTATGGTGACGCCTTCCCATTTCACCCTCTCGGCGCTTTTTAAGGCCGGGTCAACTGCTTTTTTAATGGTGAACTCGATGTCATCCGTCGTCACCGGCTTCCCGTCATGGAAAAAGATATTGTCTTTGAGCACAAAGGTATACGTAAGTCCATTTTCTGAAATCGTATATTCTTTTGCCAGGTCGTTTATAAGCGTGCCATCGGGAGCGGCTTTCAAAAGGCCGGAGTAAATCAAGGCTCCCATGTCTTCACCTGCATTTGTATACGAGAGAAGGGGATTCACAAGACGGGGAAAACCCACTACCCCTTCGACGAGCGTGCCTCCTCTTGCGGGAACAGTAACAACGAAATTTTCATTTACCTGCCAAAGAAGGGCAAGCGCGCTTAACGTAAGGGTGATTGAGGCAAGCGCGAAAATGACCTTCTCGGTAATTGAGAAAGACTTTAGTATTGTCTTGCTTAGAGATAGTGAATTTGATTCGGATTCGATTGGAGGAGGCATTGAAGATAGTTATAAAGTGTAAAGAAGAAAGAGAAAAGCCAAAAAAAGATGCGAAAGATGCGGAGAGAATTGTATTTTTGATAGAACCTGAGTAGTTGGATGAAGTTCAAGGAGCCAGCGAGTAATGCGACCAAGCTGTAGTGCGATCTACTGCGCGGGAGTATACGGAGTCCGCCCGGATGCCAGCCCGACAGAGTCATTCTGGCGGGAATCCGTTCGGACGGGCTGGCGACGAAGAAATTCGCCAACTACGCAGGTTATATGAGCAAAGCTACAAAGGCGCTCACTGCAAAAAGAATACCAATAATGATTGTTCCATTGAAAAGAGTTTTTTCAAATCCGCGCTTGGTATGGAATCCGCTCATATTGTTTGCTTCTCCGAAAGCGCCACCGAGACCGGAACTCGATTGCTGGAGGAGAACGCCCACGACGAGAAGCACAGACAAAGCGATTTGTATGTATGGAAGAATTGCCGAGAGGGTATTCATTACCAAGAAGAATAGCACAGCCCGAGATTTGAAGCAAATCTCGGGCTGTGCTCGAATCCAGATTCATGATTCAAGAAAAAAACCGCCGGAGCTAGGGTGCTCGGGCGGTTGACATCAATCGATCTCAATCTCGAAGAGTCTTCTGCGGATCACTGGAGGAATGACCGTACGAGGACGTAGTAGTTCTTGCAGATGATCCACCGTCCGGATTGCTTCAGGTTTTTTCCCAACCCAGAGAATCGGCTCATCTTCTGCACGTTCACCCTTTTCATCCACCCGATAAACTTGACCGAAGAAAGTTTGCATCGGAACATCCCATCCGACCAGGCATTCCACATCATCGGCAACGGAAAATATTTCTTGCGACATATTTGCTTTCCCTTCACTTTTGATTAGGTCGCCAAGGTGGGGCGTACCAGAAATTCAGAATAAGTGATTGCAGCTGACCCGCATCGCTCCAAGAAGACGGTCTGAATGTCTGTCCGTTCCTTGCGATGAGTGAACGAGGTGAAGCTGATAACTCGCTTGCCACTTCCTCCACAATCCTTGCAGATGATGCCAGAACCGGTCGGGAGAGCTGCCGAGCTCGAGTAAATACCAGTTCCTCCGCAATCTCTGCATTCCGCATTCACTGTTACTTTGTTGTCCGTCATAATTCCTCCGTTTCCATTAGTAAGCTGGTCTCTTTTGATTGAGCCAGGGTTGTTGGGCTGATGTTTTCGAACGAGCAAAACGAATTTTACGTTATCACGTGTGGTAGATTTTGTCAAGTTGAAGAAAGCCAAAAAATGCCTATAATTAAGGCTATTAATCACGAAACGTGTAGCATGTAACATGTATCGTAAAAACGAGGGATAAAGATTCTTCCCTTTTTTTCAGACGTTACACGTTACATATTTTTATTTCTATGCCCAAAAAAGTAGCCAAAGAAAAAATGGTAAAAGCAGAAAAGGTGAGCGAGCCAAAGATAGCTGTCCGCCCACTTGCTGACCGAGTGCTTTTGAAGCCGATTTCGGCAGATGAAAAGAAAAGCACATCGGGCATTATCATTCCTGACACAGTTGAGAAAGAAAAGCCGGAACAAGGGAGAGTAGTAGCGGTTGGTGAAGGAAAAACGGACGACAATGGAAAACTTGTGCCAGTAAAAGTAAAAATTGGCGATAAAGTATTGTTTTCCAAATACGGATTTGATGAGGTGAAAGTTGAGGGCGAGGAGTATTATATTATTAAGGAGGAAAATATATTGGCAGTCATTAAATAAGCACGAAATACGAAGCACGAAATTCGAAAAAATCAAAAAATTCTAAATCAAAAAATCTTCGTCTCATCTTTTTTGTATTTAACTATTTTTCGGATTTCGAATTTCTGATTTCGAATTTTTTAAAATATGTCTAAACAAATACTATACAACGAAGACGCGCGGAAACGTCTGAAAGCAGGAGTTGATAAGGTGGCAGACGCTGTGAGAATCACCATCGGTCCTCGCGGAAGAAATGTCGTCTTGGATAAGGGCTACGGAGCGCCAACCATCACAAACGATGGAGTATCTATCGCAAAAGAGATTTCTCTTTCCGACAAGTTTGAAAACATGGGAGCGGAAATAGTGAAGGAAGTCGCGCAAAAGACGAACGACATGGCGGGAGACGGCACAACTACGTCCGTAATTCTCATGCAGGCAATTGTAGCCGAAGGAATGCGTCATGCCACGATGGGAGTGAACGCCATGGGCATTCGGATTGGAATTGAAAAAGCGTCGGCGGAAGTGGTGAAAGCTCTTCGGGCTATTGCCAAGCCGATTGCGACGAAGGATGAGATTCGGCAGGTTGCAAGTATTTCGTCGGAGTCGGAGGAAATCGGAAAAATCATCGGAGACACGATCGACAAAGTGGGCAAGGACGGTGTGGTCACGGTGGAGGAGTCGCAGACGACGGGCGTGGACTCCGAAGTAGTTGAAGGAATGGAGTTCGACAAAGGATATGTTTCTCCCTACATGATTACGAACGCGGAGCGAATGGAGGCGGAGTATTCCGACGCGAACATTTTGATAACGGACAAGAAAATTTCGACAATCAAAGAAATTCTGCCCCTGCTCGAAAAACTTGCGCAGACCGGGAAGAAAGAATTAGTGATTATTGCGGATGATGTTGACGGCGAAGCCCTTACAACGTTCGTGTTGAACAAAATCAGGGGAGCATTCAGCATTCTCGCGGTCAAAGCGCCGGGATATGGAGACAGTAAAGAAGAGATGCTCGAAGATATCGCCACTACCTGCGGAGCAAAAGTGATTTCGGAAAAAACAGGCACCAAATTGGAGAATGCGGAACTTTCTGTGCTCGGGCGCGCCAATCGGGTCATCGCAACCAAAGAGAAAACAGTTGTCGTCGGAGGCAAGGGCAAGAAATCGGATATCGAGAAGAGAGTTTCTCAGCTTCGTACCGAGCTCAAGAATACCGATTCAAAATTTGATAAAGAAAAACTTGAGGAAAGAATTGCCAAGCTCTCGGGCGGAGTGGCGGTCATTCGGGTGGGAGCGGCCACGGAGACCGAGATGAAATATTTGAAGTTGAAGATTGAGGACGCGGTGAATGCCACAAAGGCTGCAATCGAAGAGGGAATTGTCATCGGCGGAGGGTCAGCCCTCATTCGGGCGGCGGAGAAAGTAAGAAGCGATGCTTCTAGGAAAACCACGGACGGAGGAATTATGGAAAGCGAAAGCGAAGTCGGATTTAACATCGTGCTGAAAGCCTTGGAAGCGCCATTGAAACAGATTGCAGTGAACGCCGGCAAAGAAGACGGGGCGGTTATTGTGGAGAGGGTTCGAAAGTCAAAGGGAAACAGCGGATACAACGCGCTTACGCATGAGTTAATCCCCGACATGCTTCTTGCGGGAATTATTGACCCTGTGAAAGTAACTCGTAGCGGAATTCAAAATGCCGCATCTGCCGCGGCGATTCTTCTTACGACGGAAGTGGCTATTGCGGACGAACCGAAAGAGGAGAAGCCCTCGGGGGGAGGAGCGCCAGACATGGGAGGATACTAAAAGAGTGTAACGTGTAACTTGTAACGTAAGAAGGGGAGAAATTTTCTTTTCTGACGCTTCACGTTACACGTTTTGCGTTACAGGTATTCGGCGTTTGCGGGGGAATTGTTAGTGTTATATAATCATCGCATTAGTAATCTAAGCTCTATTTTTTATGAAGCACGAAAAGTTACATGCGGAGCACGCAGGGGCGGAGTCCGCGACAGGTGGTGAAGGAAAAAAAGTGGAAAGTTCAAAATCTGCTGAAAATCCATTTGCAAAGGGAAGAGAACGTATGGCGTCAATAGGGGGTTTTTTCTCCAGAAAAAAGGAACAGGCGATTGCACTTGCCAGTCGAGTTGGAGGAACCGTATCCCGTTTTTGGTCACGGACAAAATCGTTCGGGGGTGAGGCGGTTGCCGCGACACTTTCTGCGGACGTCTTAGCAAAAAAAGGAGCGCAAGTTGCAGATGAATGGACGAGCAGAAAGGCATATGAGACGGGCGAGTATCTTGGGAAAAAAGGCGCGGAAGCGGAAGAATGGGTTAAGCATAAAGGTGAACAGGTAAAGGAATTTGCAAAAGATAAGGTTGAGCTTGGGAAAGATGTGGCTTTTTATGCAAAAGAGAAAACTGTGGAAGGGCTGACCAAAGTCAAAGACGGTGTAAAAAACCGATATGATAAAATTGTAGGCTTTGGAGAAAACGCCATGGCTGCGGCTCGCTTTGAAATAATGAAAAGGAAAGATGCCTTTCGAGAAAAAATGAACGCGATTAGAATGAACCGCCTTCTTGAGCAGTACGGCCAAGTTGAAAAAGCGGAATCCGCAAATTCTGAACGAGCTCAAAGACTCCGAGAACAAAGAGAAGATCTGCAAGAAAAGATCGGGCTCTTGGGAGCATTATCAACGCAGAGAGCTTAATCATCTATACATATGGACAAACAAAATTTTATCGAAAAAATAAAAGCGAGCAAAATGAACGAGGAGAGAAAGCAGAAAATTTTTGCCTTGCTTGCCGACCATGACCTCGATTCAGAAACCAGCGAGCAAATTAAAGATATTATTCAGGAAGACATTGACTCCGACGAAAGCGTTCCAATGACGGCAGATGACCAAAAAGAAATTGATTCTGCAACCGAGGAGCTTTCCCGCGACCTCACAAAGATAGAAAAAGATTTAGACGAAGATATGGCATTTGTTGATAAAGAGATGAATGACCTCGAAACCACGGTCAAAGATCTTGGAGAATCTGTAGATAAGGCGAAAATTGCCTCTATTAAATCGACGATGTAATTACGGATAGCTATTAGCTATTAGCTGTTAGGAAAAAGAAAATTTCCCCTGCAAGTGACTTTGGGCGTTTGTTGCTGACCTCTCTCTTGTATTATTGGGATATTCTGAATAATTATGAAAAAGAAACTTCCAAAAGAAAAATATACAACTGATGAGGTAAAACGATACATTGGAGCAGTTTCAGAAGATTTTAGAGACCAAGTTAAGGGCATTTCAGAGCAATTTACAGGCCTTAATTTAAAGATTGACAAGATTCAAGGTACAGTTGATTCTCACACCGAAATAATTGGAGAACTTAAAGTGGATGTTACTATTCTTAAGGAGGATATGAGTGTTCTGAAGGAAGATGTAGGTGTTCTTAAAAAAGATGTAGGGGTTCTCAAAGAAGACGTCGGTATCCTTAAGGAAGATGTAGGTGTTCTTAAAAAAGATGTAGGGGTTCTCAAAGAAGACGTCGGTATCCTTAAGGAAGATGTAGGTGTTCTTAAAGAGGATGTAGGCGTCCTCAAGGGTGACATGAAGATTGTCAAAAAAGATATCGGAGAAATAAAAACAACCCTTCCTAAGAAGGCAAATGCAGAGTATGTTGTTTCAATAGAGAAAAAAGTCGCTCTTCTTGAACAAAAAAATTAGAAATTATTATTTAGATTATTTAATATGCTATACATTATTCTCGGTATAATCGTCGTTTTTATATTGTGGGCCGTATTTGCTTACAATAAGTTTATTTCTCTTATTCATCGAACGAAAGAAGCATGGTCCGATATCGATGTCCAGTTAAAGCGTCGTTACGACCTCATTCCCAATTTGGTGAACACGGTCAAGGGCTATGCCACCCATGAGTCTTCCGCTTTTGAAAATGTTACTAAGGCGCGAGCGGCGGCGATGGGGGCTACGAATCCGGAAGACAAAGCAAAAAATGAAAATATGCTCTCCGGCGCTCTGAAGTCGCTTTTCGCGGTTGCCGAAGCGTATCCGGATTTGAAAGCCAATCAGAACTTTCTCTCGCTTCAAAACGAGCTTTCCGATACGGAAAATAAAATCCAGGCCGCTCGAAGGTTCTACAACGGCAATGTGCGCGACTTGAATATTGCTATTGATGTTTTTCCCGGAAATGTGATTGCCAAGACATTCAAATTCGGAAAAATGGAATTCTTTGAGCTTGAAGGCGCAGATGAAGCTGCAAAACAGCCGGTGAACGTTAGCTTTTAGCCTCCGCCCGTTAATGCGATTCTACAGCAAAAGGACACGGCACAAGTGGTAGTTCACAAATAGTGAAATAGATTATTTGTGAACGAGCCCTTTGCTTAAAAATATGAGGATGCGATTTCTCACAATTGGGTTTTTGGCTCTATTTTCAATTTTGGGTACAAACGCAATTGCTTTTGCGCAAACATCAAATTCATGCCCTGATACCACTGGGTATCAGGAGGCTTACGATTATTATTGTATTGATCCAACTTTTTCAAAATATAAAGAAGCTTCATTTGCAACTCCTGCAGAATTATCTTCGTATTGTGTAAATATCAAAGCTTGCTTGAACGGAACGTTCAATGATTATACGGCTATTGATGATACGGCGGAAGTTCTACAGAAAGAGGGAGAACGAGTAGATAGTTTTGTAGTCTCAATAAAAGTCAACCGTGACGCTTCGATTGATGTAGCGGAGACTATTACATACAACTTTGACGCTGAATCCAAACACGGCATATATCGCGATGTCCCTATTAACTATAGGACAAAGACTGGTTTGAAGATGAGATTGGATCTGAGAAATATTAGTGTTACTGATGAGAATAATCATCAATATCAATTTACAACTTCAAAAAATGGCAATGACCGAAGGATAAAAATTGGCGACCCCGATGTTCTTATTACCGGCACTCATACCTATGTAATCAAATATTCCGTTCCCCTAGTTGTTGGATTTTTTAAGGATTTTGACGAAATATATTGGAATGCAATTGGTACTGGATGGCAGATTCCGATACATAATGTGACTGTAACAGTCGAATTACCATCCGTCTTTAAAAAATCTGATCTAACCATATCTTGCTATTCTGGTTTTTCCGATTCAACTGATGAATGTGATAGTTACGGTGCTGTTGAAAGTTTTGATTCTGATGATAGTAGTATTCACGAAATTTCATTTGCGCAGAAATATCTAAATCCCTATGAAGGAATCACTGTTGCCGTTGGATTTCCGAAGGGAGTTGTTGTGGAACCTCCATACGCAGAACGCTTTTGGATAGGTTTTTTATCTGCAGGCTGGTATTGGCTCATTCTGCCGATTCTTATCTTTATTTTCATGTACCGCCGATGGTCAAAATACGGGAGAGATCCGAAAGGTACGGGGGTCATTGTTCCGGAGTACGATGTGCCTGACGGTCTATCACCGATGCAGATAAGGTTTATCTTTAAGCAGTCATTTGGAAACTCGCTTTCAGCGGAAATTGTGTATTTGGCCACTAAGGGGTATTTAAAAATTTCCAAAGTTACCGATAAAGGGGTTTTTATTTCCAAAGACGATTATGAGTTGGAAAAATTAAAATTGTCTGACGGTGCACTCAACACTTTTCAGGCAGCGCTCTTAAATGGATTGTTCGAGCCCAATATGGTTGCGCTGAATTCTGCAACCGAAATTGCACGGACGATAACGTTGGCGAATTCAGATAAAAACGCTTCAAAAATGACGAAAATTGCGGCACATTTGGTCGAAGGCATGGCGGCAATTGGAGCCAAGAAAGATATCGAATCGTCACAACGATTGGTTGAAAACAAAGTTCGACTTTCTGATTTACAGTATCGTTTTTTCACTGTGAGTAACATGATTGAGCGATACTGTGAGTCGACACTTGTTGAAAAGGGATATTTTCCTGAAGGAAAAAAAACATATTCCACGTATTCAGCTACTATAGGAAATAAAAAAGCTTCACGAGCGGGGGGCATTATCGTCGGGGCAGTATTTTTTCTTATTTTCGGGAGCACGTTTATCGGAATATTTTTCCAGAATGCCCTAGCAGTAATTGCATACGATGTTTCCGTACTTATTTGGACTATTTTCCAGATTCTTATGTCACGCATGAGTGAAAAAGGTGTACATGCGAAGGAGCATATCAGTGGATTCAAGCTTTATCTTTCTGTTGCAGAAAGGGATAGGATTAATTTTCATAACGCTCCGACTAAAAATCCGGAACAGTTTGAGAAATTCCTTCCGTATGCCATGGCGCTTGGTGTTGAAAAAGAGTGGGCGAAAGTATTTGAAGGGATAGATTTGCCACAACCAAATTGGTATAACGATTCCTCCTTGTCTGCATTTAGCGCAGGTGCGTTTGCTTCGAACATGACGTCATTTAGCACGGCAAGCAATTCGTCTTTGGCATCGACACCCGGATCGTCAAGTGGGTCTGGAGGTGGAGGGTCGTCTGGTGGGGGTGGAGGCGGCGGGGGAGGGGGAAGCTGGTAGAAGAAATTTCTAATATCTAATTTCCAATTTTCAACTGAATTTCAAATAAAAATTTGATACTTAAACATCATTTTTCATTAGAAATTAGAAATTTTCATACATATGTCCGTCCCTAAAAAAGAATTACACAGAGTTGTTCCTGCGGTCATTATTTACAACAGTGAAGGAAAATTTCTCATAGTGAAGAGAAGCTCGAGACTCAAAATTTTTCCGGGAAAGTGGCACGTGCCCGGAGGAGGGCTTTCGATGGACGATTATATGAATCTGCCGTCCTCATCGCCAAAACAAAAACAGTGGTATTATGTCATAGAGCGGGCGCTTCGCAGGGAGGTTCGGGAGGAGGTCGGATTGGAAATTGGAAAACCTACTTATCTTTTAGATGTCGCGTTCATTTTGCCCAACGGAGTTCCTGTTATTGTTCTTACGTATTATGCTAAATACGCTTCTGGAAAATTCAAATCGAGCGAAGAATCGGTCGAAATGGCGTGGGTCTCCGCGAGCGAGGCAAAGAAATATGATTTGATAGAAGGCATCGCGGGAGAAATTGAAATGGTTGATGCAATATTGAAGGCAAAAAAAAGTTGAACGTGTAGCGTGTAACGTGTAACGTAAGAAGAGAAAAGAAAGTTTTTTCAGACGTTACACGTTACACGCTATACGTTACAAGAATTCTCATGGCTACCCTCTACACACACCAATCTCAAAACATAGCAAAAACATGGTTTCTTATGACCATATTTTTCGTCGTGGTAATTGCTTTAGGGTGGATCGCTAGCTATCTCTACGACAGCTCTCTAATTTTAGTTTTTGCGGTAGTTTTTAGCATTGTCATGAACATAGTAAGTTACTGGTTTTCGGACAAAATCGTGCTTTCAATCGCAGGCGCAAAGCCTGTATCTCGGGAAGAAAATTTCGAGCTTTATACGATTGTCGAGAATCTCTCCATCACCGCAGGACTTCCGATACCTGCGATTTATAAAATAGACGACCCGGTGCCGAATGCTTTTGCAACGGGAAGAAACAAAGAGCACGCGGTTGTCGCCGTGACCACAGGCCTTCTCTCCATAATGAACAAAAACGAGCTTGAAGGGGTTATTGCGCACGAGCTCTCGCATGTGGGCAACAGAGACATCCTGCTCTCCACGATTGTAGTCGTTTTGGTCGGTTTCATCACCCTGATTTCTGATTTTTTGCTTCGCAATACCATGTTCGGAAGGAAGCAAAGAGGTAATTCGGACGTTCATCCTATCATGCTCATCATAAGTATTGCTCTTATGATTCTCGCGCCAATCATCGCCACACTTCTTAAGCTTGCAATCTCCCGCAAAAGGGAATTCCTCGCTGATGTATCCGGCGCGCTTTTAACCCGCTATCCGGAAGGACTTGCGAGCGCTCTTTCGAAACTAGAGGAATACGGCGGAGTGATGAAAAGGGCCAATCATGCCACGGCGCATCTTTATATCTCAAATCCGTTCGGTGCCGGCAAAAAAATTTCACTCTGGAGCAGAATGTTTAGCACTCATCCACCCACAGCGGAAAGAATAGCAGCCTTGAGGGATATGAGGCAATAACGAATAGGAAAGCGCCCTTTCTACTCGGAGTAGAAAGGGCGCTTCACAATCCGACCATACTATTTCACGAATGCCGGAAAATCTCTCTGGTTTACCTGACCACGCAACCTAATTGTCGTGGTTTTTTAACGATTTATCCGACTCTATCCAACCTCTCTCTCACTTTCTCCACGACATTTTCAATGGTGAAATCGGTTTTCATCATATAATAGGCCGGTTCATCTTCGACAACGGCTTGGTTTATTTTTTCCGTGTCGGGGACCACATTTGTGAGAAGAATCACGGGCACTTTCTTACCGTATTCCCCGCCTTCCTTACGCAGTTTCTTGAGCATAGTGAGTCCGTCCATCACGGGCATGAGAATGTCAAGAATGATAACATTTGGATGGTCTTTTAAGGCGCGTGTGAGTCCTTCCGAACCATTGCTTGCCTCTGTCACAAAAAAACCCTCTCGCTTGAACTTATCTATAAGAGCCACGCGCATCGCATTTTCATCCTCAACAACAAGTAGCACATTCGTTTTTTTTTCTTCTGTTTTATCCATTTGAATAATGAAGTTACAATAATGGTAATTATACTCTAGTGAGTTTGGGAAGGCAATTCCACCAATTGCTGTTCGCCTTGACGACTTTTCATTCCCGAAAGTGGAATGCTAAAAAAGAACGTTGTGCCCTGCTCTTCTTGCTTGCCGTGTGGGCTTTGGCGGGCGGGCCCGCCCGACCGAGAGTCGGTCATTCGGGCGGGCGACTCAAACCATATTTTGCCGCCAACCGCATCAATAATTGCTTTAACAATATAAAGACCCAAGCCCGTGCCATCGGGGTCTATTATCTTGGCGTTGTCGGCTCGGAATAATTTTGAAAATATCTTATCCTGGTCTTTGGGGGGAATGCCACATCCGGCGTCGGAAACGCGGAAAAGGACCGCGCCGTCTTTTTTGTGTACTGAAACCTGTATTCGCGTTTTCTCGGGGGAATATTTAATACTGTTTGAAATGAGGTTCTGGAGTATCACACGCAACAATTTTTCGTCAAGTGAGACAAGAGGCAGTGTTGCATCATAGTCGCTTTCGATCTCCACTTTTTTACGAGATAGTTGTGAGGCAAAATCGGAAAGGACGTTATTTGTAATTTTTTTCACATCAGAAGGGACAGCTTCAACGGTGAATGTTCCCATTTCGATGCGAGACACATTCAAGAGGGCATTGACGAGATCTATCATCCGCTGATTTCCGCTATATATTTCCTTCGCATATTGCAGTTGTTTTTTATGCATCACTCCTACGTCGCCGGCAATCAGCATGTCACCATACCACTTCATGGTCGCGAGCGGTGTGCGCAACTGATGCGAAGCAAGCGATATGAATTCAGTTTTTGCCTGGTCAATTTTTTTCTCTTTGGTGATATCGCGGAATACTTCGACGGTTCCGACGATCTTGCCACCGAGCTTTACAGGGGTAAGTGTAATTGCCACGGGGAATCTGGTGCCGTCTTTTCGGACATAATAATATTGATTATCAGAAAGAGAAGTGGTTATGACCTCGCCCAGAAGCGCGATAGATACGGGTCGTTTTTCCTTCGGAACTATGTTTCCTCGTTCGTCCATTATAGTGACAATGTCGGTGAATGGCTTGCCAAGCGACTCCTTTGTATTCAAGCCAAGCATGAGTTCAGCTGCCTTATTCATAAGCGTTATCCTTCCTTCTTTGGTTGGGTTGGTTGCAATCACGCCGTCTCCGATGCTCTCCAATAACGCTTCGTCTGTCGCTTTTTCATGCTCGAGTGAGGCTTTTGAGAACTCCAAATCTTCAAGGACGTTTAAGGAGGCTTTCCTGCTATCCTCCAATTCTTTAAGCTTTATCCAGAGCTCCGCCGTGCGCTTCTCGGCGGTCTTCTCCAGGAAGTGATAATATTCTTCTGTCCTTTTTTCAACTTCCAGGCTTTCCGCGTTCACGGCATCGATTAATCTCGCGTTATAAAAAATGATAAATGATAAAACTCCTATGCTTATGATCACCATGAGAGACAATCCGAATTCCAAGTCATAGTATCCGGCGCGCTGTCCGAGGAGGCGAAGCCAGCCGATAAGCGGAAGGAAAATAACAAAAGCGGTGAGAGAGCGACGAGCCATCACTCCGCCCGAACTATTATTTGTAATATTTTTAATTAGACCGCGGTTCGGGTACAAGAAAAGAGCGCTTAGAGAGGCGAAGATGAAAGCCACGGCAGTATGGAGCGCAATCTGGGTGAGCCCGACAATCTCATACAGGGGCTGACTCCCGTATGCATAGCCAATAGCTGACATAGTCGACAAAAGGAGTGCTCCGAGTATAAGTAGCTGGGATTTTCCGACATTTTTTCCAGATTCACCAATCAGAATTGCAATCGCGAGCAGGGAGAAAATAATCGTAGTGATTGGAGCCATTCGTCCCGGATATACGGTGCCGATGGTTCCCGATGGTTCCGTAAAAAGCAACTGGTCGATGCCGAAGTTTGCGTGGAGCAGGTATTCGAGGAGAGTCAATAAAGAGAGAATGAGGGTCGTATATAAGAGAATGCGCGAGGCGGAGGACTTTTCCCCGTTTTTCTTATTCAATAGGAATAGCGCCAATCCTATAAGAATAAAGACGACGGCGGTATTGGCTTTCATGGCGACAAGCCCGGGCAGAACACTTTTTAATATAGCGTTATCAAATGCCCAGCCCACTAGCACAAAAACTCCAATCACAATTGGAATTACAGCAAATATCCTTGAGGCACTTTTCAAGCGTATTTCAGAAATTGTAGGGGCTGTTTCCGTCATTTTTTACGCATGACATTTTTTTAGATTCCGGCCTTTTTCTTTAAATCGGCATTCTCCTTTTTAAGTTCAACCATTTTTAGCTCACGCCCGACCATGCTCTTGTTGAGCTTTTCCAACTCTTGCAATCGTGTTGCAAGCTCGGCAGTTCGTTCGGCGACTTTGACCTCCAAATCTTTGGTATACTCGGCCACTTTCTTTTCAAGCTGAAATTTTTCCGTGATATCTTCTATGGCGAGAATAATCAACTGCACCGAGTCTATCTGTCTCGCATTGAGTCGCATTGTTTTTTCCCCAATTGTGGGAAAAATATGTTCCACTTCATAATCCCTGACGGTCTTTTTGCTTGGCAAGATGTGCTCCAATAATTTTTTCAGTTCCGGAATATCCCATTGGCCATTGCCCAAATCGTAAATAAATTTGTTCACGGTATCTTCCGGCGCGACCTTAAAATTGTCGTAGAACACCTGGTTTCCCGAAATCACTTTTAAATCGGAGTCCAGAATTAAAAAGGACTCTCTGGATACATCCACTAATGTCTTCATATAATGCAAAGCATCTTCCCTTGTATCTTTGCTTGCTTGTTTCTCTACCTTGGTCGAATCATTTGTTTTCATGATTTTTTTATTACTAATGATAAATAACTAATAATTGATGAAAATGTTCAAAAAACTCATTTGCTTTTCCGGAGAACGAGACTGACTCGCTTGCCGAGCCGTGACTCATAATGCGCTACCAAGCTCGCCATGATATCCGCGGGGTCTCCTAGAAGTGTGAGCACCTTTCCCGTTTCCTTCTCAATCTTAAGGCCAGGAATGTCGCATGCTATCTCAAGCGCGTCATCACCAGCGTGACGTCGCATTTGCGAAATAGTGTCGCTCACCATCTCATAGTAGATGCGCTCCTTCTGTGGCTTATCAGCATAGCTGTGAAGTGGTTCTCTTCCTGCGCGGGCTCGCATGAACACTCGGCTTGCCATAAATGTGAGAATGCTTAGCAAAAGTGCGAGACTGCCAAATAACAAAAGGTCGCTCTGGAAAATGCCGAATAGCTTACGTTCAACCTTAAACTCAAAGCTTCCCGACGCGGGACTTTCTTGAAATGGATATTGAATCTCACTTTCCGCTCGATACGTGCCGGAAGGAGTGTCACTCGGGATTTGAATTTGTTTTACAAAACTCGCGCTCGTATCAACCGCGATTGTCTCGTGTTCGGAATAAATGATAATGTTTTCTGCGTTCACAATTCTGTATGTTATCTGCACGTCAGCTCGGCGGGTCGAGCCGAAATTAGTCAGCTTTACAGATATGGGAAGCGATTCGCCCGCCGCAACTCGTCTATCGACATCGGTGTCCAGTACAGGATTCAAGAGAACGTCGAAAAGAATCAGTTGCTCATTTTCTCCCGCATTGCTCAAAAGGGGATTTTGGACAATAAGCGAAGTCGTGGAATTCGAAGGTATTTCTCCAATAGCGGGTGATGTTTGGGAGCCCGGATTTGTCGCGGAAGTGATGGTTATCACTTCCGAAGTCGGTTCGAGGAAGGCGATTGCCGGTCCAACCAAGATATTTTCTTTGGAAATGCCGAAGGCCTTCAGTTCTACGTTAAAATAGAAGCTTGACACAGCAGGTCTTGCCTGATTTGCGAATGTAACATCACTCTCTATTCGGTATTTCCCAGGTTTTGTGTTCGCCGGAATTCCCACCTGTCTTATAAAGCTGGCATTTGTATTAATAGAAGCTTGTTCTTGCTCAATATAAATTAAAGCTCCATCAGCACTAAAGATTTTGTACGTTATTCCCGCATCAACGCGACGAATTGGACCGAAGGGAATCAGCTTCACGGATATGGGAAGTGAATCGCCCGCGGCGACGCTCACAATACTCACTACAGTGTTACCCGCGATTTCTTCTGCGGCAAACGCAGACGGGTAAGTAAAAAATGAGGCAAGCGCGCAGATGCAAACAACCGCCGTCAAAGCGCGTTCCGCTCTCCTGATTATGGATAATTTATTCATGAATTTTTTTTGGGGAGCTCATTGTTTGTCGAGTTTGGCAACGTCAAATCAGGGGGCGTTAATGCGGGAGAGGCGGATGCGTGAGAGGTTGGCGAACCACTAGGGGTATTTTGTCGTCGCTTGAAATTGCTGAAATGTATTTTACTACTATAGAGTTGCCCGACGGAAAAGATAAGTAACAGTAAGACAATAAATAGCGCAATGAACAATGACGAATATCCGTAGACCGATTCCGAGGTTAGCAAAAGAGGGTTGATATTAATATCAAAAAGAACCGGGGGGCGTCCTTGCTCTGTTGTTGTCGCAGTCGTTGAGGCGCTACATGTTGTATCCCCAAGAAAGCAGTTCGTGTCTCGCGGTCCATCTGTGCTGTTGGTGTCAGCGAAGGCGGTAAGGCTCAAAGAAAAAAACATCGCTGAAAACAATATCAATAAAAAAAACGCTGTTACTTTGGGAGCTCTATCGCCGATTCTGTTCGCGCTTACGAGGCGTGTTGTTATCATATATAAACCGTTTACCCCATCTTTAGTCCGTGACGAAGGCGAGGGGAGTCTACTCATGGCGAGTAAGCTGTTCACGCACCTTCTCCACAACTTGGTTAATCGTCCAGTCTGTTTTCACGAGGTAATAGGATGGCTCTGTTTCGGCGACCGTGCGAATAGTCTCGGGATTGTCGGCGCTTAAGTTGGTAAGGATAACAACAGGCACAGTCTTGCCCCACTCATTTGCCATGCGCAATTCTTTCAGCATTGTGAGCCCATCTTTGACGGGCATAAGAATATCCAGAACGATAATATCGGGTTTTATCGAGAGGGCGCGTTCAAGTCCGATTTTTCCGTCTTGAGCGCCTTCGACTGCAAACCCTTCTCGCTCAAATTTTTCGGACAACGCGGCGAGCATCTTGACTTCGTCTTCGACGATGAGGACGATATTTTTTTTCTCGTCAGTTTTCATTTCAATTATTGTATCACGAATTGAATGCAAAGCGAGCTACTTCCCGAACATCGCTGGGTTTAATTCATCAGTCCGAAAGGCTGAATCGCTTCAAACTATAAAACCGGAAGGTTTTTTATGAATGCGCGGGTGATGGGTCCAAAGTTTCCGGAGGCCGGGGAGATGGAAACCGCAGTCTGATATTCGGCGAGCGCCCTCTGTGTCATCGGTCCGAAATAGCCGGTCGCTCCCGCTCCCGCCAAAGCGTATGCCCCCGGTCCCTGATTCATGAGGATGAGGAATTTCTGAAGTTCGACAACATCAACTCCGCTTGAGCCTAGGGAAAGGTCGCGAAGCGTGGGTGTTGCGGAAGGGGAAGCAGGGACTGCAGGGATTGTGGTGGCGGTTGTTGAGAGAGGGTTTTGCGATACGTAAGATTTTGTATTCGTGCTGTAAATTCCTTGGGCTGGCGATATGTTTGTTGCAAGCTGAAACTCGATCAAAGCATTTTTAGTCAACTGACCGAAGTAGCTTGTGGCGCCTGCGCCTGCCAAGACTCCTGCCGCCGGACCCTTGTTTGCCTGGATAAGATATGTCTGGAGCGTTTTTACGCCGGGTCCGCTCGAGCCCAAGACAAGGTCGCCGGAGGCACCTTGCGCGACAGTGGCGCCGGCAAATGGCCTGTTGGTCATGGCTATCATTATTTCAGGGGGCACGGTCACTCCCTGGGCTATGATAGACCGAAACTCATCGGCAAAATAACCAGCAAGGAGATTTGATAAAGCTTCAGGATCCGGACTATCCTCTAGTATGGCATTTAGAAAGTCAATTTTTTCCTGCGGGGTGAATGAGCCGGTGAGCCGTGGATACGGGTCGGTCGCACCATTTTTGCGTATTTCAAAGTGCAGGTGAGATAATCCGCCGTTCGCGTTTCCGGTCGCGCCGACGAAGCCGATAAGGTCTCCTCGGGATATTTTGTTTCCGCGTTTAAGGCGCGACGGCTGGTCCATGTGCATATATACGAACGTTTCTCCTCCTTGGTTTGAGGTGTAGACATAATTTCCGGCGCTTGTTCCGAAGCCCACGCTCGAAACTACCGCGTCAGTGGGAGTGACAATAGGCACTCCGGTCTTTGATATGAGGTCCTGACCTTCATGAGTTCTGGTTCCTCCGCCTCGTGAATCACCAAAATCTGGATAAAAGTCAGAGCGGTCAATGCCAAAAAGGACGGGAATTGGCAGGCTTTCAACACGCGTGCCACCAAGAGATTTTACGGACGATCTGGTGGACGCAGACTGGTCAATCCAATTGGTTATCTCCGCTTCATTGACGGGAGCATCGAGCCCAGAGCCTTCGACTGTGTTAGCCAACTGCGTCCTCCAGTAGTTATGGATTTTGTTTCCGGTCTCAGCTTGGACATTCTCCGGGTTCACGAAGAGGGGAAATGCAATGGCGATGATGACGAGAATTGAGATATGCTTCATAAAATTTTTTATTAAAAATAACTCATGCATATACATTGATTCAATTTATTATATCATCTTCTTGGATTTTAGAGAGTTGGCGGGCATTTTAGTCTTCATGTTGTTATGGCTGAGACTCGGGCAAAAGCATTGAATATCTATACAAATCTTGGGTGAGAGTCATGAATTTTTTATAATTTTCGTCTGTCTTTAAGCTACCAATCGTACCGTCTTTAACTTTCACAATCTCCTTTCCTGTAGTGTCATATAGATAAAAGAAACCGCCCGTGAGACCTAATAACCGGTCTGGGACTTGAAAATATTTCATATCATAGTCTCCTTCATAGAAAACACCGTACGTATTTGCGTCGTTTTCAAGACATATTTTTTTGATTATCTCCATATACTTCGACGTCTTGTCCTTACCTTTTGAAATCATATTCAACCCATCTACCACCCTATTAAAATATACTCTGTTCCATTCAAAAGCCGTATCCCCAAGCTCTTTCATTTTCGTTAAAAATTCTTGTTTCGAGAGAGATTGATCGATAATTTCCAGTCGCAAATAAAGTGACGGTTCTTGTCGGAGTTGCCATTTTCCCAATAATAATTCGAATTTCGCATTATAAACCGATTGCGGATCATATTGTTCTATGGCATGTAACTCCTTCATAATATCTTCCCTCTTTAGGAGTAGAGCCCCGAACGGATCTACGACAGCTCGAGCTATCAACATATGCTGATCCTGGAGATACTCAAATGCTATTGACGTATCTAGTGTGCCATAAAAATCACCGTTTTCACTTTTGGTCAATTCTTCAGGTTTGCCGTGGACTTTATCCGACCATGCCATGACATAGCGGAGGGCAGCCGCCTGGTCGAGCGGTTCTTGAGATACACGAATGTCCTCCTTGTTCGATGAAAAGAAGTAGATTCCAATTCCCGCGAGAACTATAATAGCTAGAACAATGTACATTTTGGGTGATTTCATTGAGAATAATTAAATACTTGATTTCTTCATTAAATAAATTATACCATAATATGTCAGTACACAAAAAATCGTAACCTTATCATTCTTTAGTTATCTTGAATGTTGCAATGACTGTCGTGAAAAACTCGTCTACTGGAAAACCTGTTTTTTCTGAAAGACCGTCGACATCGACAAAAAATTTATTATTTTCCCCAAAAAATACCGCATACGCAAAGTGGTTTGGGGCAATATCTGCACCGGACGTTTCCTCTTTCATATACGTATACGGTATTTTGTTTGGATTGGGATTTGAAAGTGCGTAAGAAGGTATTTCAAAATCATTTTCTGAATATGGATATTTTGATACCACTATGGTAGGCCTGGTTCCTGAAATTAGTTCTTTATTGGGGGAATTTAGCGTAATGACGCATTCATATCCACGTTTGTTCTTTGTCTGATGATCTTCAACTGACATAACTTCCCAGCCGAAAAAGATTGGGTATCGGAAGGTAAATCCTGTCATGTTCGAACAGGAGGAATCTCGAGTTTCGATTACTTTGGATTTTTTGAACACAAACGTCTTGATTATCATATCCGCCATTTTCTTGGCGGAGTAGCTATTTTGTTCATCATATGGTGAAGGAAGAGGAACTGATATCTCAACAACTTCAGTTTTTGACTGTGGAGTTGATATTGAACTTCCAATAAATGACAAATATCCAATCTTTACATCGTAATTTGTGTAAGTAATTCCATTAGGATTTGTCGGCAATCTGTCAGGTAATGCGATAGGTGATGATTGATAATTTCTGGAAATCTTAATCGATGGTGCGACAACACTCTCAAAGGGTACACTAAAATAAATATTTCCATCACTTGGTATTGAAGATTTCCACCCCTCAAACTCCGGATACTGGAAGGAAAAACCACCATCGGGGGCGGTGTAAGTCTCCACGGATATTACCTTCGGATTTCCTAAACTAGGACGAGTGGAAATCCAGCCTATGGCAGCAATAATAATTAGTAGTGCGATAAGTGTGATCATAATTTTGTGGGATTTCATAAGAAATAGTATATCACAGCATCATACACCTCTTAATTCAAGAAAAAATTTATATATATTACAATAAGGTACAACACCACTCGAACCCAGCGCCAATAATTACAAGACCGTTGTTCCTCCGCTGGTGGTGAGAAAGCGATAAAGAGCGCGAACGAGACAAAAGATATTGCAAGAACTCCAACAATAGTGTCTGCAAAGAATAAAGTGCAATATGCTCCATCTGTACATGAATAGCCAAAAGGTGTCAGGATGAAAAGAACAATGAGCAGACTCATGCCTGAACTCAACATAGGTATAGGAAGGATGCTTAATATAATAAACGGGATTCCCAGTCTTCTTTCATATGTTGATAATTTGTTTTTCATATTTTTTTAAATATTAAGCGTCAACCAATAAAATACCGTCAACAAAAGACAAGTAGCTAAAATAACAAGGATAAAATTCTTCCCATACAACCTATCAATTTTTCTATACTGTCGATTAATTGTAGTAAGGTCAGCTCTCTCACCTCTACGGAATATCAAGATCGCCAGACATAGTCCAATAATAAAAGAAATAGCATTCGTGTAAAACAAGTTTCCGTATATCAATATATTTTCAGGAACAAAGAAGCAGAGACTGATTACGAAAAATAATACGATGAGACCGGAAAAAATCCTCGCACCAACCCCTTTGATGCGATATATTTCATCTAATATCAAAGGCTGATACAACATCCTCCCCTTGATCAAGGTAATAGTAAAAAGACATACTGCAAAAAATGAGAAAGTTGTTAAAAAAAATTCTGTCATATCGCGCGATTGATTACGAGGGCAATGATGATATACATTTTAGTCTTCATGTTGTTATGGCTGAGACTCGGGCAAAAGCATTGAATATCTATACAAATCTTGGGTGAGAGTCATGAATTTTTTATAATTTTCATCTGCCTCTGATTTACCAAGTGTATCTTCTTTAACCTTCAAAACCTCCTTTCCCGACGTGTCATATAAATACTGAAAATCACCTATTTTAACCCTGGCTGGAACTTCGAAATATTTGATATCATTGGTTTTACCGTCATAAATAACATTGTACGTATTCGCGCCCTTTTCGAAACATATTTTTTTGATAATATCCATATACTTCAATGCCATATTCTGGCCTTTTGAGACAAAATTTGCCCCATCCACCACCTCGCCAAAATATGTTTGGTTCCATACAAATGCTGTATCCCTAAGCTCCCTCATTTTCGTCAAAAACTCTTGTTTTGAGAGAGATTGATCAATAAATTCCAATCGCAGATAAAGTGACGGTTCTTGTCGGAGTTGCCATTTTCCCAATAATAATTCGAATTTCGCATTATAAACCGATTGCGGATCATATTGTTCTATGGCATGTAACTCCTTCATAATATCTTCCCTCTTTAGGAGTAGAGCCCCGAACGGATCTACGACAGCTCGAGCTATCAACATATGCTGATCCTGGAGATACTCAAATGCTATTGACGTATCTAGTGTGCCATAAAAATCACCGTTTTCACTTTTGGTCAATTCTTCAGGTTTGCCGTGGACTTTATCCGACCATGCCATGACATAGCGGAGGGCAGCCGCCTGGTCGAGCGGTTCTTGAGATACACGAATGTCCTCCTTGTTCGATGAAAAGAAGTAGATTCCAATTCCCGCGAGAACTATAATAGCTAGAACAATGTACATTTTGGGTGATTTCATTGAGAATAATTAAATACTTGATTTCTTCATTAAATAAATTATACCACGAGCTACCTTACTGCGATTTCACTTGTGTCGTAGTAGTTACAAACGTAAATGTCGATAATATTCCTTCCAAAATACCTTCGCTCTTTTCCTTGTCGGCTAAATTTGATCCGACAGAAATCTCATACCACAGCCCATTTTCATATGTTTGAGCTAATGCCATAAACGCCATTATTTCTGCGTCCTCTGTAGTTATCTTTTTCCATTCAATCCCGTTGCTCAAGATTGCAATAGGGTTGTCATCACTGCCCATAGAATATTTACCTGTCTTGTGAACAAAAACCTGCACACCCGGGCAACCAGTAGGAAATAATTTCTCTTCACGCACTTGACGACATTTTTCATTGAAATCAAGATTTAAGCCAGTTTTTGATTCCTTTAAAACAAAAGTTGCTGGATGTTTCAACTCAAAACCATATTGCGTGTTGGTATATGTGATCCAATCCTTACTGCCTGACTGATTAAAAAAAGCTCGTTCATTAAAACCATTGGTCCAGAGATACAAAAGACCCAAGAAGATAAGAGCAACTGCGACTATTGCATAGTAAATTTTTGTCGGTACATTAAATTTCATTGTATTTTTATCTCACTAAATTATTATAGCATCAACCACCCTCTTTCCTTCATCATCCTATCTGGATTGAGCTACGATTTGTTCCAAGTCAGTCCAATTTATTTGCAAATCATTGTAAATTAAACCATCTAAGCCTTTGTATTTTTCAAATTGTTCATCGGGTACGCTTAGTTGTAAATCTGCCCATAATGTCGAACCGGGATTTGGATCCTGCATATAAATATCCAAAATTCCCTGTGGTTTTCCTGAAACAGCATGCGTTGCTCCTCTGACCTCAAAAGCAAATGTTTTATTAGCCTGGTCAGTATATGAAACTCTGCTCTTAAATGCGGGGTCATTGGCTGCAGATTCTTCCATAAAACCATCAATTTTCTGCATAACAGAATTAAAATCAGAAACGCCAAGTCCAGAACTATCGAGGATTTTTAATGCAATAAAAGTTAAAGGCAAGTGGCCATCGGCAGAATCGCCGTATTTAGGATAAAAGAAAATTTTATCTAACGGATCAAACCCTCCCATACTTTCCCAACCCAATGGAACATTCATTTTAGCAGCAAGTAAATTTGCATTGACTGTGGCATAGCCGTCATTCTTCTCTACTATTGTTAAATGTGGAGTGCCGTATTCTGTAACATTAGGAGCTGCAATTTTTGGATCCAGACTATCAGTATTATCACTGAACGCAAATTCTTTATAAGTTGCAGTTGGAAAATTTATTTTTTTTGTTTTAAGTGTACTCATATTTGATTGATTAGTTTGAGTACTACTTTCAGAAGTATTTGATAAATTTTCATCTCGTTTTATTAAATATGAACCCAACCAAGCTAAAAGTGAGAATACTACGATAACACTTCCTAAAATTATACCGATAATTTTCCATATTTTCCCTATATGTGCTGGCTCGGGGGGAATTGTTTGCGGAGCAGATGGAGGCATTTCAGGTGGTTGCATTTGTTGAGATGTTTGATTTTCCATATTTAAAAGTTAAATTATTAATAATGATTATTATCCCACTAAACCCTCACCTCATCAACCACCTTTTTTCTTTTTCAGCTAGTTTTTTCTTTGAACTCCATGAGCCATCTGTGAACTTCATGTAGTCGTAAGCTACGGGCGCATTACCTGTGCTATTTGACAAGAAGCTATAAATAGTGTATACATTATTATAGTTTTACCGAATTGATTTGCGGATTTAACCAGAAACGAAAGGTCTTTGTGAAAAAGAAGAAAAAGAAACAACCGACAAAGTTAGGAGCCAAAACCATCATAATGCTCGCACTCTTTGGCGTTCTTACAGCTCTCTTCGCGGTGTTTATAAATGGTCCCGTTGATTACCGAACAGCAAAAACTCCGGATGACAACCTGCGTCTTCTCAAGGTGCGCTATTTTGAAGAGAAAGCGAACAACGTTGACCACTGGTGGCTCGAGAGGGTGCCAGGTTCGAGGGAACAGGGGGCACTGCACGAGATTGTGAGCAATAGACTCTCTCTCGTGCACGAAGTCATCAATCGATATCAATCAGTCTCACCGTTTGCCGAAGAGGTAAGTAGGCACTTCCAGACGTTTTATGTCACTTTAGCGATTGACGGGCGCAGTTCAGTTGCCGTAATGAGCGATGTGGAAATAAAACTCATCGGCAAAGCGCCGGAATTGACCTTTATCGCAAAAGATCGCGTATCGCAAATGGACGCTCCGTTTTCAATCTATTGGAGGAGCGACTGGGGTATGATGATGCACGCGGTTGATCATCCGCCGGCAGTATTTGCCGGATTCCTTTACCACGAACTTGGTCATGGATACCTCCATCCGGTTCGCGAAGATACGAAATTCCATGACCCTGCATCGCGCGAGTATATTCTTGAAGAATGCCAAATGCATGGTCTTGAGACGTTGGTCAATGACAAGGCATCAGGCGGGAAATTCAAAATGGCGATTGGGCGGATTCTAGAGAGGTGCCCAAAAGCCGTTTCGGCGCGGGAAGCAGTAACCGCGATTGATTCTCGCGCTCTCAGAGAGCTCGACCTGTCCCTTGACGCTAGTGGTGCTGGCATTGAGACTGCCCAGTCCCTCTTCGCTCAATACTTGATGGCTATCGGCCTTGAATTTATTGCGTCCCATAATCAGGGAGATGAGGAGAAGGTCGCCCTGTTTCAATGGGTTCAGACGATTCTATAGTAAGAGTCCATACGGCATACCCAACAGACCAACAAACCGATGAACAAACGTTCCTCGGTTTTTTTTATTTTTTTGTACGTAGCTACTTAAGTATAAGTATTATCATTCCACCATTCGGGCGAATGGTGGAATAAGGGAATAGATGCGAGATACCTAGACTTAATTTGACTAATCTGATAGTTTTTCATCAGTTAACAATTCAAAAGAGGAGGTAAAGATGTTCGGCATCATTGACAGATTTTATGCATTTCGAAAATGCAGGAAGGGTTATTTCAAACCGCCCAAAAGTTGGAAGCCAGAGATCATTCTTTATGATGAAAAACCGACGAGCTGGTTCTGTTTCGTCCCGAGCATTGTCAGCAAAAATTTATACTTGAGGAAGGGGCTACTTCCAAGAGAAGGCACAGTTTATGTTTACACGATTTCCTCGTTCAACTTGATAAAGCAGGACCCGCTTGAGACGCTTCATGGATTGAATGAAATTTATTCAGAGGCGGTTGGACCGATGGAGGTCGCAAGAGACCAACGGGGACATGCCATAAAGATACTCGGAATCAGTCTCGGGAATGTCTTTGGGGTTCGATTGGCCAGTCAAGCCGGACTATCGCTCCAAAAAATAGTTTCGCTTGTCGGGGGCGGACGGCTGGGAATATCGGCATGGGATAGTATCCTCACCGGCCACATTGTTAAAAGGTCAGGGCTTCGGAATGCGGAGGAGTATGAGGAGAAAGTATCCTCGTTCAGTCCGATACGCTCTATTGCAGGGTTACCGAAATTTGATGTCAACATTTGTCTCGGCACGAATGACATGTTGATACGATACCATCATGGTATTGAATTGGCTGATTCATTCAAGAAACAGCAGGAAAGTATAGGTGGGCGCTTGCATTGTACCGTCTACCCCGGTGCCGACCATGGAAGCACGATGTTCCTCGTTGCAGGGCGAAATATTCTAAGTCACGCCTTAAAGTATCGGTGATCTTCGGCTCAAGCGTAGCATGAAAACATGTCACGCTTTTTTATTAGATTGTCAGAAATCTTGATCGTTCATAACTCACTCAGTTTAGGTAGAATATCATTCCACCATTCGCGCGAATGGTGGAATAAACAGGTTACAAGAATGAGTTAAGCGCTAAACTATCTTTGTGCTACTATGGGGTTGCTGATGGAATTTCAGTGAAGCCGGAAGCTGGAATTGACATCGTTAATTTTTTTATTTGATGAAAAATCTGGATAAATGTTTGAATAAACGCTCGCTTGTCATAGGCGGATTTGTATTCGCAACGATTGTGGGTGCTTTTATTTTCTGGCCTCATGAAGTAGCTCCTCAACCTCAAACGTATTTCACGGTCAATCGCGGGGACTCCGTTTTTCAAGTGGCGAACAATTTGAAGCAGGCGCGATTGATTTACGGACGGGCACGGTTCGTTTTCCCCCTTTTATTGTCGGGCAAGTTCAGGGAGATTAAGGCGGGGAAATATTTAATTCCCGCGGGGGAGGATGAAAGCGGTATCGCGGAATTATTGGTTAGGGGCAAGACTGCGCCAGTTGCGATTACCGTTATTCCCGGGTTTACCGTAAATGATATTGCAAGGTTATTAAGTCGCGCAGGCGTAGCCAAATCGGATGAATTTTTGCGCCTCACCATGCCAAGCGAAAGCAAGGTCGGCTTGGAGGGGTATCTGTATCCCGATACATATTTGTTTGAAAGCGGAGAGTCAACTGAAAAAATAGTGAAGACCATGACGGATAATTTTCACCTTCACTTTTCTCCAGACCTCACGGGGAAGTCTCAGAAACGCAGTCTCGAGGAGGTTGTGATCATGGCTTCAATTTTGGAAAAAGAAGTTAAAACGCCAGAGGACAAGAAAATGGTTGCAGGAATTCTTTGGAAACGCCTCGACTACAAACTACCCCTTCAGGTTGACAGCACCGGCAATTATTTCTTGACTCGCCAGACAAAACTTGAGTATAATACGTATGAATTCGTGGGTTTGCCTTTTGGCCCCATTTGCAATCCAAGTCTTGCCAGTTTGGAAGCCGCTCTCGATCCCACAGAGAGCCCTTTCTGGTACTACTTGAGCGCCTTGGATGGGCATACAATCTACAGTCATACTTTAGGAGAACATCTTATAAATAAAGCAAAATATCTGGAGTGATTTTCATGAACAGAAAAAGATTGATTTTTGTGGCACTGGCGCTCGTTATTGTCGTCGGGGGCTTTTTCTACTTGCGCTCATCTCCGATTTTTCATCCCCCTCAAAACTATGAAGCGGCATATCGCCTTGTGCCCGAGAAAGTTTCTCGCTCGGCGGCGATTATGGTTCAGATTCCGAATGCCACAACTACCGATTTTGCGAGTCTCTCACAGAGTGTGAGTTTCGACCCGGCGATAAAAGGGGAATGGTTGAAAGAGAGAAACGGTTCTTTTGTCCCAGTAGCCAATGCCGCGGAGAAAATTCAGACACTTTACTTTCAGCCCGCTCGCGCACTTGATACGAATAAGCATTACGCGGTCGCGGTGAATATCGGCGGACAAATATTGCGCTCCGATTTTTTCGTGGTCGCTGATCCTGAAGTGCTTGCAATACTGCCTGCAGGCGACGACGAAGTTTTGCCTAACACTAAGATTAGCGTTGTCTTCAATCGTCCCATGGTTCCGCTCGGTCGTCTCGACCAATTTGTCTCGGACACTCCTCCGATTTCCGTGAAGCCGGCCACCCCCGGTCGTTTCAAATGGATTAGCACGAACACGTTGCAATTTATTCCCACCGACGCCCTTATTTCCTCGGCTCACTATACTGTAAGCGTAGGAAGCGGTCTCGTCTCGATGGAGGGCATACCTGTTAAGCCTCGTGATTCTACTTTTAGCACGTATCACTTGGGTTATTATTCTGGGGCGCAGGATTATCAGGCGTCGGCGGTTCGCGGTTACAATCAACCGTTTCTCATTCGCTTCAATCAGCCGGTTGACCTTGCGAAAACCGCTCAAGAGATTTCCATCAGTGACGGAGAGAAAAGAATTCCTTTTACCGCAAAGTTTGGACAAGTTTTGAGCACTGACGCCAAACAGGGCGCGAGTCGGGAAGACGAGACTACAATCGCGCTCTATCCGGCGGGAGCCAGAAATTGGGAGCCAGGGCGCAACTACCAAGTTGCTATAAATAAAGCGTATCCTGCGTCTGGAGGCGATATCGCCCTTACTGAATCGCAAACATTTTCTTATTCCGTTGACGATATTATTAAGGAAATTCAAGTTTCTTCGCCACGAACTTTCGAGTCGAGTGTTGCGCGATTTGACCCGACCGGCACTTTGATTCTCAATTTTTATGAGGACATTGACCTCGGCAAAAGCCAGATTCAAGGTGCGCAAGTTGCAAACGTGGTATATGGAGAGAAGTGTCAGACTGACGCTCTCGAATGCGTGAAGGTGGCGGACCAGTCGCAAGTAATAGTGTCCTTCAAGAGTAACAGTAGTAAGCCGGGGGATAAAATTCAAGTCGCGCTTAACAACATCACTTCGCGAAGTGGAGCATTGCTTTCCCGCGCGGAGCACATTGACCTTACTGTTTTTCCGCCACTCGTAATCTTCAAAGTGGGTAGTAAAGATAGTTTAGGAAGCGTGAGCGTCTGCTCCAATAATCCGCTTGCAAAACCCGCCGACGATAAGCCCGCTATCGAGTCCACCCCCGAGGTTAGCGATCAGGGATGGGGAGGCTCATACTTTTTGTCGAACCAGGCGAGCTCGGACTGTGCGGTTGGACAATTTCAAACTTCGCTTTCCGGCGCGCTTCTTCCGAGCCAGATTTACAATCTCAAAACTCATTTTGTAGATGTCTTTGGTGGAGTAGCTGATGGCGCGTATTCTTTTACTAGTCGGGCGATTCGCGCGGAAGATTATGATTTGCAAAGCTTTCAAGATTTTGAAGCCGTAACCACTCCCGAGAAGACTAAACTAACCTATGCCGCCAAATATCTCCGGGAAGTAACCGCAACTGTTTGCAAATTGAGCGCTCTCTCTTATTTTCAGGCCCAAAATGCTTCGAGAGATGCCGCACTCCCTTCGTGTGAGCAAAGCGTGAGCAAGACAATTCCACTTCCTACCGAGACATCGGGGAAGGTTTCATTCACCCTCGACATCAAAGATTTTTATCCCAATCCGGTCGGGAATTTTGTCGTCTCTCTCGACAGTCCGCTCTTAAAAAAATCGGATAGTGAAGGCGAGCGATTTCCTACCCGCAACTTTGTCTCTGTCACCAATTTGATAGTTACCGAGAAGAGTATTACTCCGCTCGCTCAAAATGAATACGAATCCCTTACTTTGAGGGGTGACCAACTGGGGAGTTTGCAAAATATGTATTGGGTGATAGATGCGGGAACACGCATTCCGATTGCCGGAGCAACGGTAAATCTCTATCGCAAAGGCGCGGTTGTAGGGAGTGCCGTCACCAACACGGAAGGCGTCGCATTTCTTACTCCGGTTATAGGTGCTGATGTGGCGATTGCCTTTTACGGAGCTGACAGCAGTATTATTTCCGGAGACAATAATCGGCTCAATTACGCGCAGTCCGCGGCAAATATTAAGCATCTCTATCTCTATACCGATAAGCCTCTGTATCGGCCGGGGCAGGAAATTAATCTCAAAGGGTATTACCGTCTCGGGTATGACGGCTTTTACGAAGCACCTGTGGGGCAGAGTCTCACCTTGAATGTGTATGACTCGGCGGATACGATAATTAAAACTGAAAATCTGACCACAAAGGGCTTCGGCTCAATCAACACGAGTTTTGTTCTTGACCCTTCGGTTGCGCTCGGCTCGTATCGGGCATGTGTCGCCAATCAGTGTAGCTATTTCGAGGTTTTAAATTATGCTCCGGCCGCCTTCAAAGTGACTATGAAAACGAAGAGCGACGAACTATTAATGGGAGAACAGCCTGAAGTGAATATCAAAGCCGAGTATTATTTCGGGGTGCCTCTCTCCGTGGCGTCGGTGAAGTACCGAACGTTGAGCCAATACTATTACTTCGATAAGTACACAAAAGAATATTTCAATTTTAACAATTTGTCGGATGATGTTAACGGCGACAGTTTTTATTACGGCGACAAATATATTGGAAGTGGCACGGCGACACTAGACGATGAAGGCGTTGCCACGCTCAAGCCCGACCTCAAGAGTATTTCCTCGGAAGGGAATGCAACCAGCAAAATTATTATTGTTGACGCCACGGTTGAGAATCAGCAGGGTCACAGCATCGGCTCTCAAGCGTCTTTCGTTCTGCACGCGGCACCGGTGTATCTCGGCAGTAAAATTGACGAGTCCTTCGTGGCTTCGGGCGCGCCGGTGACGCTTAAATTGAAGTCAGTCAAATCAAATGGAGAAGTCACTTCGTTTGGCAAAATTAAGGTTGACGTGTACCGCGTCAATTGGGTCTCGACCAAGCGTGATCGCGGTTTGGGGGAGTTTGATTACTCCTGGGAGCGCATGCGCGAGCTTGTGAAGACTGAATATCCGAGCACCGACGGCAATGGCGACGCGAGTTTGAATCTCACGATTACGGGCGAAGGAGAGTATGAGGCAGAGGTCAGGGCTTCAAGTGGTAGGGCGGTAGGCAGTCGCTCCTGGTTTTATCTCTATGGCGGGGGAAATGTCTCGGTGCGTGGAAATGACGATGAAACCAGTCTTGAGCTAGTGACGGATAAAGAGGACCTTAAGCTCGGGGACACCGGAGAGATTTTGATTAAGATGCCGGAAGGGTCTGCCAAGGCACTGGTTACCATTGAGCGAGGCAAGATATTCGAGTACCAAGTCATTGATATTGTAGGCTCGCTTACCCGTTATCAATTTCCGGTCGTCGGCAACTATTATCCAAATGTGTACGTAAGCGTGGTGGCGTACGCCCCCGGTCGCACCGTGCGCTTCGGCAGTCAGAGCTTTACGGTCGCGAGCGGGCAAAAGAAAATTAATCTCTCGATTGAGAGCGATAAAAAATCATATAACCCCGGAGACCCTGTTACCCTTGCATTGAATGCCACCGATGAGAGTGGTCGCGGGGTGGTGGCAGAGACGTCGCTTGCAGTTGTGGACATGAGCGTTTTGGCACTCCGCGGTAATCCCAAGAAAGACCCGCTCTCCGAATTTTACGGTCATGTGCCACTTACGGTGCAAACATATTCAAATTTCAAAAATCTGCTGAAGCAAATTAAACTGGATGAAGGCGGAAAGGGCGGAAGCGGGAGCGGTAGTAGTTCAACCGGCGAGAAGCGCAGAGGCGTCTTCAAGGAAGTCGCGTTCTGGAAGTCAAATATTGTGACCGACAATGCGGGACATGCTGTCGTCAAATTTACTTTGCCGGACAATCTCACCACGTGGCAAGGAGAGGCGGTGGCAATGACCGGGGACAGCAAGGTGGGAGTGGCTTATAACGAATTTACCACCAATAAACTGCTCATGGTGGATCAGTTGAGGCCGAGGTTCGTCGTTGTCGGCGACCAATTTTCTCTCGGAGCCACGATTTTCAATCAAAGCGAGAAAGACTTTTCTGGCACAGTAAGCGTAAGCGCGCCCGCGCTCACGCTTATGCCGGGTTCGGTCGCGTCAAAATCTCTGTCACTTAAAGCTGGCGCTTCGATGACGCTGTATTGGCCGATGAAGTTGCCTTCCGACAGCTCAATAACGAAAATCAATTACTCAATAAACGCGAATGGCTCCGGTCTCTCCGATATCGTTGACGACAGTTTTCCCGTCCATTCGGATTCGTCCTACGAGGTTACAGCCACCGCGGGGCAAACCGAAACCTCTCAAACGGAAGTGATTTACGTTCCCGATTCGGTACGTGCAGGCGTTGGTGGGGTAACGATGCGGAGCTCGGCGACCTTGGCGATATTTTTGCCGGAGGCGGTGAAATTCCTTGTTGACTATCCCTATGGATGCACCGAGCAAATCGCAAGTCGCATACGAGGGGTGGCGCTCTACAAGCAGGCGATTGCGCTTCCAAATGTAACATCCGCTAAAGCGCCGACGATTACCTACAATGATAGAGAGTACTCCCTCGATGAATTAGTAAACGAGGGGCTCAAGTCTATCTATGCTCGGCAAAATTCAGATGGTGGTTTTGACTTGTGGGCGGGCGACAGGCAGTCGAGCTACTCCGCCACCTTGGAAGCAGTCAATACATTTTCGACACTTAGCAGTGCAGGCTACTCGGTAAACGCTGATGCATGGAGTAAGGCCGCCACATATTTGTATACATACTATAGGGATCCAAAAAATGTTGCGCGTTTTGATTCTGGTGATATTGTCGCGCTTGCCGAAGCGCTCTTTACTCGGGCAGAATTTAGAAATAATGTGGGAATCAGTCAGGATCTTTCTCGCGAGATAGAGCAGTCTCTTAAAGATAAAAAAATTGACAGCGGTCGGCTTTTGAATATGGGACTCTTATTGCGCCGATACCAGCTCTTCCCATCCTTCGCCTCGCAGATTGACAAAATGCTTGCTAACAGGCTCGTGATTGATTCGCGAGGCGCCTTTCTCGACGGTTCCGGAAATTATTTTGGTTTTGCAAATGACAACGCTGTGAGCAACACTGCTCGATACATTTCGCTTCTTACCCTTGAGCGCGATAAAGGTGTCGAATTGCCGAACCTCCTGCGATGGCTCACGGCCTCTCGCGAGAGAGATGGAGCATGGGGCTCGACGCAATACACGCTCGATGCCATAACTGCAATCACAAATTATTTGAACTGGCAGGAGGAAACCAAGTCAACATTTACTCTGGAGCGTCGTGTCAATGACAAAGTGATTGACCAGTTTGCTTTTACTCCAGAAACAATCATGACGCAGGTTACTAAATTCTTGCCGTTAAGCGAATTTAATTTTGGAGGCTTGAACACCGTTTCGTTTGGGAAGTCGAGTGCGAGTGCTAACAACAAGGGCAACATTTATTATGACCTCGCTTTCAAGTATTACTTGCCGGCGGGTACTTTACCCCCTCGGGATGAGGGCATAGCGGTGAAGCGCAATTTCTACACTCTTTCTGACACGGCGTCCGAGAAGCCGGTCTCAAATGCCGCGATTGGCGAGGTGGTGCGGGAGCATTTGGAGATTACCGTGCCGGTAACGAGGCGTCAGGTGGTGCTCGAAGATTTTATTCCCGCAGGTACTGAAATTGTGGACACCAGTCTCGCAACCGAAGACCAAACCTTGAAGGACGTTTCGCAAGAGGTCAAAAATCCTAGGCTTATGCCCAATCATCAGGAACTTCGCGACGACCGAGCCGCTCTCTTTATGGACGAACTTTCGCCTGGCACTTACGAGTTTGATTATTTTGTCCGAGCCTTGATTCCGGGGACGTATCTGCAACTGCCTGCGCAAGTTTCCGAAATGTATAACCCGGAGAACTTCGGCCGCACCGGAGCGTCGCTATTCACTATTCAGTAAAAGATTTCTCGACTTCGAAACATCATCACCCGGGAGGCCGAAACTTTCGTTGCCCTCAATAGTAACGGGAACAATTTTATTGAAATTGAATGTGCTTTGCTTGTAATAATTAGTTGCGAGCATGAGTTGCATGACCCGACTCCAAATCTCTCCCGCACCACTCTGGCCGGAGAGTTGTTTAGTCGAAGTATTGTCGGCATTACCAACCCAGACACCAACAATAAAGTCGGGCGTATATCCTATGACCCAGCTATCACGAAAATCATCAGAGGTACCTGTTTTGAGTGCATAGTTTTGGACGGGCAAATTCAGGTCGCTCGTGTAGCCGAATTGGTCAATGCCGAGGTAGCGGTCGCTTAAAATTTTATTGATTAGTTGAATGTAAGGCGGGTCAATGACCTCTATGGTTTTGCCCACAAACACTTTCTGATTTAGCGTGGCGTCTTTGAATAAGTGAAGCGGAACAATGTTGCCTTCATTGCCGAAAATGGTGTAGAAATGAGTGAGCTCAATTAAGGTCATTGGAATTGTGCCGAGCGCGGTGCCTAGCTGATGCTCATCCACAATGTTTGGTTGTGAATATCCAACCCTGCGGAGAAAATCAGCAAAACGATTGACGCCAAAAAATTCCAGAGTTTTAATTGCCGGCACGTTGATGCTATTTGCTAAGGCGTAACTTGCGGTAACAATGCCGTGATATTTGCCGTCATAATTTTTAGGATAGAGAGTCCTTCCGTCGGCGGTAACGTAGCGGTATTCTTTGTCGTTAATGAGTGTATATGGTCGAAGTCCTCGAGCGAAGGCGTTTACATAAACCAAGGGCTTAATGGTCGAGGCAACTTGGCGAGATTTAAGGAGCATATTGATTTGCTGGCCAAACCTCTCTGATTTTGGGTCTGGGCTTCCAGTGAGACTCAAGATTTCGTTATTGTGAAGGGACAGCACCACAACCCCCACATTGTGAGCATCTCGATTGTATAGCGAGGGCATATTGCTTCTCACAATTTCTCTAATTTTATTGGAGAGTGGCTGGTCAATCGTGAGTGCGATTTTTTTTGCGTCCTCATTTTGTTTCGTAATGAACGACTCGATTTCAAAGAAGTTTGGCTGGTTTAAGAAGGTGCTTACATTCTTCCCCGCTTTTTCTGGACTCACAAAATTTTCATCGATTACCGATATACCGAGTTCTTTCGCAAGAGCTCGTGCCGTTTCAACATTGTTGCCGAGAAGGGGATTATTGAAGCTCGGGTTCCCTAAAGATGTGAGGAGTTGGAGAATTTCTTCGTCGCTCAAGTTTTCGGGGTTTTTCTCAAAGTAGCCCCGGCTTGCAGTTTGGAATCCCTGCAACTGGTTGCCGAAATAAACGGTGTTGAGATATGCAAGCAGGGTTTCGTACTTCCTGTGGAATAAATTAAATGCAAAGGCGTCCCACGCTTCAGACAATTTGTTAGGCAGGTTCCGGTCGGTTTCTTGTTCAAGCAGGAGTTTGACAAGTTGTTGATTGAGGGTGCTGGAGCCGCGCCGATTGCCTAGACCGAGTTTGCCGAAGACAGCTTCGATAATGCTCACCGGATTTAATCCGGGATGCATGTAGAAAAAGCGGTCTTCTTTTGAGAGGAGCAGACTCGCCACCCTTTCCGGGGTGCTGGTGGCGTAGAGTGCGAGATAATTTTTACTATTCGGCCTAATCGAGATTATTTCTCCATTGCGGTCAAGCACGATTTGCGACTGCGCTTTTTGGTAAAGACTATCCAAGCTACGATTCGCCGACCACAAGCCGATGAGTATTATCGCGAGCAAACCGAGCACAATTTTCACCAACAAACGAAGCTTTTTTGACTTCATTTCAAGGAGTGTAGCATAGTTTGGAGTGCGCTATTTACCAACATAGTAAAAATGCCGAAATCGTTTCAACATTAAAAAAACAAGTTTTGTCCGAAAATGAGTTCGCGGAATTCCTTTTTAAATTTCATGTCAAATTTTGCGCACGCAAATCCCCGCCGTTTTGAGGAAACATATAAAACGGCGGGGATTGCTCCCTTAATTATAGGAATAGATAGAATTTAGAATTTTCTGAACTTCCTGAAATAAAGGATTGGAAGAATCAATTTTTGTCGTACAACTTCCGATTATCTCATCGCCGTGCGATGTTTGAAATTTATAAGTAAATTCTGAACCGTCATAAGCTGTTGGACAGATATCGGTAAAAGGCGTTTTTCGTAATGTTTTGTAATTACTATTTTCAATTAGATTCTGTAAATTTTTTACTTCACTAGCACCCAAATTACCACTCTTTTTACTACCGCTACCATCTTCTGTGGCAAATGTTCCGTCCTTACTGATTATGATTGTCGAGAAACACCCTCCGTATTGACATAAACCTCCACGGTCTTGAACAATCAGTAATTCTTTAGAGGTATTGGAAACGAAAGGCATTTCCGTTCTGTTTTTATAGATATATACACTCCAGCCTATTACCGTCAATGCAATAGCCACAAGGAGAACTGGGACAATAAAATCGTTTAGTGAGTTTTTCATATGTCTTAATTATACTACAAATAAACCGAGCACAATTTTCACCAACAAATGACGCTTTTTTGCCTTCATTTCAAGGAGTGTAGCATAGTTTTACATCAACATTTTCTAATCCCTTTGATATAATGACACAGTGAAAAAACTAGACCCCAAAAATCAAATTTCAGTTACTAAAGATACTATTTCGCAAATTCTGAAATCATTTGCTATTTTCGATTATACTTTTAAAACTGTGAGCGAAGGAATATCGAACACTTCTTTGATTATAGAAACACAAGATACGAAATACGTTTTGAGAATTTATGCAGTTGATAGAAAAGATGATAGCGATATTATCTTTGAAATACAGTTTCAAGATTACTTAAGAGCGCAAGGTATCCCAATTCCTTTGATTTATCCGAATAATTTAGGCGACGAGCTTACCATTACGGAGATAGAGGGAAAACGATGGCAGAGTATTCTTTCGGAATTTATAGAAGGGGAAAGCATCACTCCACATCCTTCTCTTGAACTGATGTCGGAACTGGCTACTCTTCAAGCTAAAATGCATCTGCTAGGAATAAATTATGCCCAAACAAAAAAACAGCCTAAGAAATTGTGGGAAGATTTACACGATGAACTAGCTGGAAAGATTCACAATCATCCTATTAGCAAGGACAAGAAAATAGTAGACTTTATCGAAAGGGTAAAATCGTATCGTTACCTACTTAGTCCTAAACTTCCGCACGGCTACAACCATTTAGATATAGATTTCGACGGAAATGTAATAACAAAAGACAATAAAATAAATGGGATTGTTGATTTTGAAGACGTTCAATATTCCCCAGTAATTGTCTGTCTAGGTTTTACCCTTTGGAATATTTTAAATGATCAAGGATTAGAAGCTATGAGATACTATTTAAAGGAATATGAGAAATTACGTCCTCTTAACAAAGAAGAATACGAGGTTCTTCCTCACGCCATTTTTTTTCGTAACTATGCAATAGGAATGATACGCTTGCTCTTATGGGAGGACACAACTGCAATGTCAGATTTCGAAGATATTCTTAGGTTGGAAAAGGAAATTCATAAGATTGAAATAGCAGGATTGCAACAAGTTTAATACCTGCGGAGGGTGAGAGATTTGAACTCTTGAAGGAATTTCTCCCTTGCCACCTTTCTCCCGATTCAAGGCGGAGACGGCGAGATTTGAACTCGCGAAGGATTTTATTCCTTACTCGCTTTCCAAGCGAGCGCACTAGGCCACTATGCGACGTCTCCGCCTTGAATCTGGATTGCGATTTACTACTAATCACTTTGTTCTTAGGTAAATCGGGAACATTGTAGCTATTTAACCGCTCTGGCATTCCTCAGCCGTAATATAGATAAACACAAAGTCAAATTTTGCGCACTATCTCCTTACAGGAGCTGTACACTCTTCACATTTTGAAACAAAACGTTCAGAGTCTTGCGATGCTCCATGTATTCGCATCTCACACCATGCGAACCATCCTAAATACCTCAACATCCTAACAGAAATTGGCAATATGGGTAAGACGGGATAGAATGAGATAACGATGATTACTTCAAAAGAGTTTGACCGAGAAATAAAAAAAATTATTAAAAAAGGCGGGGTGGGAGTGATTCCTACCGACACTCTCTATGGTCTTGTGGGAAGCGCGCTTCAAGAGGAGGCGGTGGAGAGAATTTATGCTCTCAAAAAAAGACAGAGCCGGAAACCGCTTATTGTTTTGATTTCAAGCGCGACAGAACTGAAAAAATTTGGAATTAGTGTAGACGAGAGCACTAAAAAAATTTTAAGAACTGTTTGGCCGGGACCCACCAGTGTCATTCTTCCCGTTTTTGGAGTAAAATGGAGATACCTCGATAGGGGAGAAGGCTCGATTGCTTTCCGAGTGCCAAACATTCCCGCCCTAAGAAAATTCTTGGCCGATGTAGGGCCGTTGGTTGCTCCCTCCGCAAACCCGGAAGCTTCGGAGCCTGCCCGCAATATTTCAGAAGCGAAAAAATATTTTGGCGACAGCGTGGATTTCTATTTCGAAGGGCGGAAGCTTTTCGGCAAAGCATCGTCTTTGATTTCAATAAAAAACGGAGCTATAAAAGTAATCCGAGCCTGACCAAAGCCTGACCAAAGCCTGACCAAAGCCTGACCAAAGCCTGACCAAAGCCTGACCCCAGCTGATTGAAGTCTGAATAAATTTATCCCGTTTTCTACATAAAATTGCAATAAAAATGTATCGAGGTGTATACTTTAAGCACGCTATAGCGTGGTTAAAGTATACAGGTTAATTGGTTCATTGTTTAACGCAAAGCTTAAAGTAGGGTCCTGCAGGCTTGCCTAAGGCTATCTACTACTCATCAAAATATGGTTATACATTCCGAAAAGGTGTCAGAGAGTCTCTCTGATTTGGAAGATCGAATCAGAAAAGACGTTCGACTTTCTAAAATTCAAAGTGCGGTGATTGCTTCCGTGGGAGCGGCAGCGGCTCTAGCGTTAGTGGCGCTTGCTCCAAATATTTTTCAAATTCTCAAAATTGGAAATCTTGATAAAAAAATGCGTCATAGAAAATTAACTGCTCTATCACGCGCTCGACACAGGTTGATTGAGCAAGGGATACTCTTACAGTCTGAAACCGAAAATGGTCCGACTCTCCGTCTCTCGAAGAAAGGGGAAGCCCTCTTTGCGGCAATTGAACTGAAGAAATTTAAAATCAAGATACCGAAGAAATGGGATAAAAAATGGAGGGTTGTTATTTTTGATATTAAGGAGAAAAGAAAGGGAACGCGAGATGAGCTTCGAAGTCTTTTACAAAAAATCGGACTTCTTCAGATTCAGAAAAGCGCATACATTTATCCTTATCCGTGCAACGAGCTTGTCGCTTTAATAAAAGCACATTATGGTGTGGGCGAGTCACTTCTCTACATGATTGTTGAGCAGATTGAAAATGACAGAAAGTTTAAAAGATATTTCGGCATTCATTAGCAAATAGTAATTCATAATTTGACTATCACGCTAGCTTTACAGCCAACTGTTATGCAACTTTAATCACGCTATCGCGTACTTCAAGTTGCTATTGGAAGCACAAAAAATATCTTAAAAAACGAAATAAATCCTTAATCTAAATCCTGTATCCTTAATCTTTAGTCCGGAGTCCATAATCCCTAATCCCTAATCCTAAATCCTAAATCCTAGATCCTATATCTTGTATCCTTAATCTTTAGTCTCCAATTCTTAATCCTACATCATCAATCGTAAATCTTGAGTCCTCATCACGCGTTATCCGAGAGATACTTTTTGTCTCCGATTTGCGCTTAGGAATCAAGGATTACATTTTGTAAAAAAGGTCATTTTTGTGGATTTATGATAAACTGTAGACATGAAAAAGTTTTTATTTTCAATACTACTCATCATTGTTATCCTCTGGAGCGCGTCTTTGATTTTGAAAGAGAGCAATATTTTTTCGATGGATGCGAATGGGGAATCTCTTGAAAATCAAGTGAAAAGCTTTGCGTCAAAGCCATTCCTATTGGCAAAAATTGGCTCGACGCCCATTATTCTTCAAGAAGCTGTCACAGGGTATGAAAGGACTCTCGGTCTTTCCGGAAGAGCATCGCTCCCCAAAGACCAGGGACTCTTTTTTGTTTTTGAACATCCGGATTTTAACTATATCTGGATGAAAGATATGAAATTTTCGATAGATATTCTTTGGCTCGATTCAAATTTCAAAATCACGGACATTGTGGAAGATGCCACACCCCAGTCTTTTCCAAACTCGTTCGCACCGAAAGAAAAATCTTACTACGTATTGGAAGTGAATTCCGGATTTGTAAGACGAAACGGAATTAAAATCGGCGACGCGCTTGAAATTTAGTAAAAGTAATTTCAAACTGAGAACATTTCCTCAAAAAGCTAAATGGAAATTTTCTTTTTTCATATTTTTTTAAAAAAATGCGCGTGATTAGCTATATTTGAGAGGATATTTTTTCGGAGCCGTGGACATTTTTTTCTTTTTATTTTTTGATGCGTAATTTGCTTGTCGCCCCATTTTTTTATTTACAATTTTAGAGTATACTGATAGAGAACTTATCGCGGAATGATTTCTGATTTTTTTGACCAGATTTCAAGGCACGTAAGTTCATCTCTGCCGTTTTTTTAAATCAGAAAGAGATTGTTCAGTTTTTAGACCCTCTCGTGAGGAACAGATTTTTTATGCTCGAAGTTTTCTTCACTCTTTCTTTCAAAAGTTAGATGAGATTTCGAGGCCCCAATTTAATTAGCCACATTTAGCATTATGAGCATATCAATCACAAAGCGGGACGGAACTCGCGTGTCTTTCAACGCCGACAAGATTAACCGATCTATCGAAAGGGCCTGTGCGGGGCTCTCGAATCCTGTCGGGATGGTAACCCAAATCGCCACAGAAACCCGTCTTACGCTCTATGATGGCATCAGCACCGACGAGATGGACCAGGCCACTATCAATGCCGCAGTCCAGAACATCAAAGAAGATATTGAATACGACCGCGTGGCAACCCGCCTCCTTTTAAAAACCGTGTACCGAAAAGTAGTCGGCGACTACGACAAAGACGATTCGCTCGATTTGGAGAAAAAGCACCGCGAAAGTTTTATCGAGTATGTAAAAAACGGAGTGAAGGAAAATCGCCTTCATCCCGATATGGTAGCAAAGTATAATTTGGAGGAACTTGCCCGAGCTCTCGAGCTTGAACGCGACGAACTTTTTACCTACGCAGGGCTCGATGGTCTTTTGAACCGCTACTCGATCAAAGATGTAAAACAAAATACCATCGAAGCTCCGCAGTACCTTTTTATGCGCATCGCAATGGGGCTTTCCTACAACGAAAAAAATCCCACCGAATGGGCGAAGCGATTCTATAATAAAATGTCGAAGCTCGAATATATCGCGGGCGGTTCGACCAACGTTTGCGCCGGCACTATCCGCTCCGCGCTCTCAAATTGTTTTCTTTTGGAAATTCACGACAACATGGAGCACATCGCCAAATCTGTCTCCGATGTCATGCTCCTTTCCAAAGGTTCCGGAGGCATCGGAGCGTCGCTCACCAAGCTTCGAGCGACCGGTTCGCCTTTGAAATCAAATTTTGGCGGAGTCTCGACGGGGCCAACCCCTTTTGCAAAGGTCATCGACACCGCCATTCGGGCAATCCAGCGTGGAGGCAAGAAAAAAGGCGCTCTTTGTTTCTATATGGAGAACTGGCACTTTGATTTCCCTGAATTTATCGATTGGAAGCACAACGCAGGTGACGATTACATGCGAATGAGGACTGCGAACACAGCAGTTTTTCTCTCCGACGAATTTATGAAGCGGGTGCGCGATGGGCACGAGTGGTACATGTTCGATCCGGCGGAGACTGCGGACCTAAACGAGCTTTACGGGAAAGCTTTCAGTCTTCGCTATCAAGAATATTGTGAAATGGCGGACGCGGGAATGCTTCGGACATATAAAAAAGTGCCAGCGGCAGAGCAATTTCGACAAATTCTAGTTGCCCTTCAGTCTACCTCTCATCCATGGCTCACCTGGAAAGACCCGATTAATGTGCGCGCTTTGAACAACAACACCGGTACTATCCACATGTCGAATCTCTGCACTGAAATCTGTTTGCCTCAAGACAAGGATAATGTGGCCGTCTGCAACCTCGCATCTTTGAACCTCTCCGCGCACGTGAATAACAAGGAAGTCAACTGGGGCAAACTTGAAGAATCAGTCCGGCTCGCGGTGCGCCAGCTCGATAACCTAATTGACATCAACAAGCTCCCGATTCCCGAGGCGGAAAAGTCGGACAAAGAAAATAGGGCAATTGGTCTCGGAGTCATGGGATTTTCGGACGCCATCGAAAAGCTCGGCCTCTCGTACGATTCGGAGTATGCGTGGGATTTTGCAGACAGGATTTTTGAATTTATAAGCTACATGGCGATTGATGAAAGCGCGAGCTTGGCAAAAGAGCGGGGGAGCTATAAACATTTTGCGGGCTCTGGCTGGTCGCAAGGCTTAGTTCCGATTGACACGCTTTCACGACTTGAAGCGGATCGGGGAATAACTCTCTCTATTTCGAAAGGGAGCAAGCACAAAGGATTGAACTGGGATATTCTCCGTGGAAAAGTATTGCAGGGAATGCGGAACGCGACTTTAATGGCTGTTGCTCCGAACGCGAACATCGGACTCGTGGCGGGCACTACTCCGGGCATTGACCCTCGTTTCGCGCAGGTGTTCTCGCGCAATAAAATTTCGGGAAAATACATGGACATCAATCACAACCTAGTGAAGGACCTCAAAAACATGGGTATCTGGGAGAAGGTCAAAGACACCATCATCGAGAACCAGGGGGACATTTCAGAAATTGACGAAATTCCGGAGCATATCAAAAATATTTACAAAACTTCATTTACCACTTCGCCTCATTCTTTTATCGAAGTTGCTTCGCGAGCCCAGAAGTGGGTGGACCAGGCTTTGTCTCGGAATATGTATCTTGCCACAAGGGATATTGAGGAAACAATGAAAATATACACGGCGGCCTGGGAGAAGGGGCTCAAGACCACCTACTACCTCCACATGAAGCCTCGCCACACTGCCGAGCAGTCGACAATCAAAGTCAATAAGACCGAAAAATTGGGCAAGAAGGGCTTTGCCGCAGTGAGGTCTCTTATTTCCATTTCTACAAAACCGGAAATCGCCCCTTTCGCGCAGCCGCTTCAGAAATCTCTACCGGTGGATTTGCCTTCTCCCGTAGTGCAATCTTCGGAGACGAAAGCGGAGTCAAAAAAAGATTCCGTTTCTAACCCTCCTCCCGCAAGCGCTCCAATCAAATCTTTTGAAATAAAGGCCACGTCCAAGGGTTTCGCGTCGCTTTCTTCTCTCGTGGTAGAGACTGTCTCGAGAGAAAGAAGTGCGGGTGACGAAAATGAGGAAAGTGTCGGGTCTTCCCCGGGGCAACATTCAAACGCATCTACTCCTGCAGTTTCGAATCTTCCAGCTGAAAATTCTTCTCAAAATTCGGGAGAGATGCCAAAAGTTTGCCCAGTCGACCCGTCTGAACTTGCGCAATGTGAGGGATGTCAGTAGAATTCAATTATTGTATTTAATAGAAGGAATTAACTAATTCATAAAAATATGGACCAAACACATCAAGAGGAAACAGCCCCTGTTTCAAAAAGGGAAAAACCCTTTGTCTGCCCAGTTGACCCTGCAGAGCTCGCACAGTGCGATTCCTGTCAGTAATTAACTAAATTTTGGCCGATTTCTTCGTTGCAAACGAATTTTTCTCCCGCGCAGTAGGTTAACTACAGCTTAGTCAAAAAATTCATTTGCGCCTCGAACTCGTCTCAAAATGTATTTAATTACGAATCGAACTTTATGAAAAAAACTCCCCAAAAAAAATCTGAAAATATTGCAGGTCTTCTGAAATTGCATCACGAAGATATGAAGAGGTATGTCGGAGCACAGAGTGAAATTTTTCAAGAAAAACTTGACGGAGTCGTCGAATTAACAATGTCGACACGCGAAACGGTCATTAAACTTTCTGACGATGTCGGAACACTTACTGGAAAGGTTGGAGTACTTACTGGAAGAGTAGATAAACTTTCTGACGATGTCGGAACACTTTCTGGAAAAGTTGATAGACTTTCTCTCGACATGACCGAAGTAAAAATGCTCCTGGTAAACAAGGCCGACAAAAAAGATCTCCGCGCCCTCGACGTGCGTGTCGGCGTTTTAGAAAAAGCAAAAAAGTAAAATTATTTTTTATGCTCCCGTATTTTATAATCTTAAACTTATCAACCTAAAAACTTATTAAATAACACCTACTCCCGTGCCCTTAATCGGAAAAGCATCGCCAGAAGATACAAACCTGCATCCCTTGAAATACAAGTGGGCTTATGACCTGTATAATCAGGCTGTCCGAAACACATGGTTTCCGCACGAAATCGCTCTCAAGGAGGATTTGGAAGATTGGGAAAAGATGACTGAGGACGAGAGGCATGCGGTGAAATTCCTGATGGCGTTCTTCAACCCCACCGAGCTCATCGTCAATCGCTCGCTCGCTTTGGGCGTTTACCAGTATTTGAAATCTCCGGAGTGTCATCTTTATCTTGCCAAGCAAATGTGGGAAGAGGCGAACCACTGCGTCGCGTTTGAGTATGTGATTGAAACATTTCCATTTGACAGGGAAAAAGTGTTCGGTATTCACCTAAACGTTCCATCAATGCGGGCAAAGGAGGATTTCGTAAATAAATATTTGAAGCGCATGACCGAGGACACTCTCGATATTGAAACGGTGGAGGGCAAGAAAGATTTTATTCGAAACTTGGTCGCGACAAACATTGTTATGGAAGGCACGTGGTTTTATTCGGGTTTTATGGTCGCGCTTTCATTTCGACAGCGCAACCAGCTTCGCAATTTCGGTTCGATGATTACCTGGGTGCTTCGGGATGAGAGTCTGCATTTGCAATTCGGAATCAACTTGGTACACGCGGTCCTGGAAGAAAACTCCGAGCTTCTGACCGAAGATTTTGCGAACGAAATCAGAAAAATCGTGATAGAAGGGGTGAATCTCGAAGTTGCGTACAACAAAGACCTCTTTCCGAACGGAATTTTGGGATTAAACGCCGACTATGTGAACCAGTATGTTCAGTATGTTGCCGACCGTAGGCTCGAAGAGCTCGGACTCGAGAAGGCTTACAACGTCACGAATCCCGCCAAGTGGATGTCCACGGCCACCGACGTTTTTGAACTCGTCAACTTTTTTGAATCTCAAAACACGAGCTACGAGGTGGACTCCCACGCGCATACCACAACTCCAAAAAAGGACGGAGATGCGGGAGCGGAACAGGGGACACTCATTAAGTAGTCTCATTGCATCCGGTCTCTGTTGTCATTCCCGCGAAAGCGGGAATCTAGATTTTAGTGCACACGTAAGTCCTATGAAAAAAGTATTTCTCGCGACTAACAACGAAGGTAAAATTCAACGATTCAGAAGGCTTTTGAAAAGTCCGGGCTTTCAAGTTGAGTTGTTTACACCAAAAGATGTTGGTCTCTCGGAGATTAAAGTCGAGGAAAAGGGAAAAACGCTAGAAGAAAACGCCGAGCTTAAAGTTCGCGCGTATTTTGGCAAAGTAGATATGTCGATTCTTGCAAATGACACAGGTTTTTATGTGGAAGGGAAGGGTTTTATTGACGCTCCAAAAAGACACGCACTGAAAGGAAAAGAAGAAAACAAAATGTCAAAAGAGGAGATTTCAAAGGAAATGTTAGAATTTTGGAAGGGTATAGTGACAAAGTATGGGGGCAAAGTTGATGCAGCATGGGTAGAAGCATTTGTTGTCATCCACCCAAATGGAAAAGTAAAGAAAGCTACCTCACGAAGAGAAATAATCTTGACCGACCAGGAATTCGGGAAGCCTCATATTCAAATGCCTTTACGCGCGCTTTATATCTCAAAGACGACGGGGAAGCCAGCTATTCAGCATTCTCCCGAAGAAGAGCTTATAGAAATGCAGCCAGTTATCGATGCTCTCACGAAGGTTTTGTCGTAAATTGTTTTTCTACCTATTCTCTTATTTCTCACGAATAGAGGATATAGAATAAGAGAATAAAAAAAGACCATTCCCTCGGAGAATGGTCCTACGATTTACCCGAGCTTGGGGTATTTGTTCCTGATGTGAAATCTTGCCTTGCCGGTGGCAATCTCGATTTGCTTCACCGCGATTGCCACCCTGTTATCCTCGTTCAACGCCCCCCAGAATCGATCGAGAATCGTTCCCTGATTGCCTGAAAGCGACATCAAAATAGGCTCGCCTTCGAATGCGGGGAGAGGATTTCCGTCTCCCGCGTAGGTGGTGATGCAGTAGCCAAAGCCGTCAGGAATATTGTCGTACTCGAAGAAAAAACGTTCACAAGAGCTGTCCGCTATGGATTTTCTTAAAATCGACAACTCGAATCGCGGATTCATTTTGAGTGAGCAAACTCCCGTGATGCGCGGTGTGTCATTTGGCGGATCCGCTTCGTATTGCCAGTTTCGCAGAATTTTCGATAATGGATTTTCGCAATTAATCCCATTCATCACCGCGTCAGTCTGATGTCCATTGCTCACGACGAAGTTCACGCCGTCATCACGCATAGCGCTGTAGATGATGTTCGTAGTGTCCTTGCCCGCCATCTTTTTAAGGTCCGCGGGGGCTGTAAACAGGTGACCTCGTTCTCCATCGGCGCAAAAAATGCGATTTCTGCTTTCCTCACTTCGTCCCGACATCCAGTATATCTCTTCCAGATAGTTCCCAGTGTCGTCAGGGCCGATTATGAGTCCCCGGCCGGGATAGCTATTTGCTCTCAACGAATTCAGGTTTCGCTCTGCCCGCAATGTCAACGATGTCAGTATGTCGTTCATATTTTGTTTTTCTCTTGGGTTGGTTTGACTCCCAAAGTTGCTTTCTTCAGGCATTCTATGAAGATTCGAAATGCAAGTCAATAAATAATCAACTACCCATGCCAAAGTGAGCGAGGTTGACAATTATTATAAGAAGTGGTATTATGGTTCCTGGTCTTACAACGGTGATCATTTCGAAGTTTGAATTTATGAAAAAAATAGACGTGTTCGTTGACTTGGAAGGCGTGGGGAGGATCGAAGGCTATAGAGACTTTCCTTCAAAGATCAAATTCATTGCGAATGGGCTTACTGATGCGTTGTGCGACTGTGGGTTTACCATTTCATCAACGCAATTCTTTGCCTGTTACAAAAGGCCACGTGAGGTAATTCCCCCTGGATTCCAGACTAAAGTATGCGAAGTGGCCGCTGCCTTTAGATGTAGCATGCATTGGAGCAATTGTATTGCAGACACGGCGCTTATTGCGCGCATCGAGTACTTACTCGTGAGCAATGCTTTGTCAGAGGCAGTCATGATTATCGCCAGTGACCATGATTTCATCGCTATCATAGACAAGCTGAGGGCAAACGGCCGATACGTTTTGGTCTCCGGGACCAATATGAATAAGAGACTTCAAAATCATGCTCACAAAGTTGTGCCGTTGAATGAGCTGTTGGATGTTACGAAGAATGGTGAAACCGGCAAATATGACGCCCATTTTTCGAGTCCTTTGTGGAATCCGATACCGCTACCTTAGTTCATTTTTGATGTCCTGCGCATGCCCATGCGCAGGACATTTTCATTTGAAGAATGCATACAGGATATTGCCATATTGCTAGCATGTGGTATAATTATAATGCTTTATATCAGATAGTTGCGTCCGCCTCAGGCGGATGAGGAAAGTCCGAACACAGACTCTTCGTAAGAAGGGTAAAAGGGTAGCGGGTAACGCCCGTCTAGGGTAACCTACGAGGTGCGAACAGAGACGCCGAATGCCGAAAGGCATGAGGCGCCCAGCATTTTCAAAAAGTGCTGGGCGAGTTCTTATAGCAATATAAGAGTTGCAACGGCTAAATCCTTACTTCTGTGCAAGGCCGTGCCGAGCATCAGAAATGGTGCTCGGAGTGCCGCTAGAGGTGAGTGGCAACACTCATCGGAGATAAATAACTATCGCCAATTTTGTTCACCATAGGTGGATACAAAATTGAGTCACGCCAGAGCTTAGCGTAGGCGGTCGATACCCGCCTTCGTCAGGGACTTCGGCGAGGTACTCGATTTTGCAACACCTACGGTGAGCAAAATCGGTACAGAATTCGGCTTATAGATATAAAGTACATGACACAATCCGCCCTAAAGGCGGATTTGTCTTGTCGCTTTTGTTTGGTAAATTTCTTAAATGGACTATACTATTTTAATATGAAAAAGAAGATTAAAGTTGGAATATTGTTTGGAGGAAAATCCGCCGAGCATGAAGTATCGGTGCGCTCGGCAAGGAATGTGCTTGAGGCAATGGACAAGAGCAAGTACGAGCCGGTTTTGATTGGGATTGATAAGAAGGGCAGGTGGCATATGAGTGCAGATTCGAAAGCATTGCTTCACCGAAAAAGTCTGGAGTCCGGCGAGGTGAGTAACTCGGACAGCGTCGCTCTTGTTAATGAAGGCTCTGGGAAATTGACGGGTTACACAAACCTGCAAAATGAAATATCTGTGGACGTTGTTTTCCCCATTCTTCATGGGCCGTTTGGAGAGGACGGCACAGTGCAGGGACTTTTAAAGCTCGCGAATGTTCCGTTTGTAGGCGCGGGGGTGCTCGGCTCTGCAGTGGGAATGGATAAAGATGTTATGAAAAGATTACTTCGAGATGCTGGGATTCCGATTGGGAAGTTCCTTACATTTAAAACGGGAGACAAAATTGATTTCAAAAAAGTTAAATATGAGCTCGGACTACCGATGTTTGTGAAGCCAGCAAACATGGGCTCTTCGGTCGGAGTTTCAAAAGTGAGAAACGAAAATGAATTTAAGAAAGCAATAAAAACCGCTTTTGATTTTGATTTGAAAATTTTGATAGAGCAGAATATCGAGGGCAGGGAAATTGAATGCGCGGTTTTGGGAAATGAAAAACCGATTGCGTCGGTGCCTGGAGAAGTTGTACTTACAGATGATTTCTATTCTTACGAAGCGAAATATATTGACGAGAATGGGGCAGTAATTGAAATTCCCGCAAAGCTGGACAAGGTAACCGCAAAAAGAATTCAGACAATTGCTATTAAAACCTTCAAAGCTCTTTCCTGCGAGGGTCTGGGACGAGTGGATTGTTTTATAAAGAACGGAGATATTTTGGTAAACGAAATCAACACCATTCCCGGCTTCACGAGCATCAGCATGTACCCGAAGCTCTTCGAAGTGTCTGGAATTTCCTATAGCAACCTCATTGATCGCCTCATTACTCTTGCCATCGAACGATTCAAAAAAGAGCAAAAACTTAAGACTTCATATTAGTTGTTTCATCTATTCTCCTATTCTCACGAATAAGAGAATAGTTCTCATGTTCATTATTTTTAAGCTACAGCTTAAAAATAATGAACAAATATGTTTATTTTTCACTATCGATTAGTTGGGTGAGCTCGGCGATTTTTTCGTCAAGCGTTTTTTTATCTGTGGATTCGATATTGAGACGTATGAGTGGCTCTGTGTTTGAACCGCGGAGGTTAAAGCGCCACGAGGGGAATTCGAATGAAATTCCATCGATTTCTTCAAATTTTCCTTTTTGTGTGTCGTAAAATTTTCTGACAGATTCTAGGACGAGCTTTACGTCTTTTACCTTAAAATTAAGTTCGCCCGGGGTGTGATATTTTTCTTTGTATGGTCTCACGAGTTCCCCCAACTTTTTCCCTGTCGAGGAGAGCTCTTCAAGGATAAGTAAGAAGGGAATCATGCCGTTGTCGCAGTAAAAGTTATCTTTGAAATAATAGTGAGCGCTGTTTTCTCCCGCGAAGAGTGCATTTTCTTTCCTCATCCTCTCCTTGATAAACGTATGCCCGACTTTATTCGTGAGAAAAATACCGCCCGATTTCTCGACTTCTTCTTTGATTGCCCAAATGAGACGGGGGTCGGAAATTACCTTTTGACCCGACACATTCACGGCTCTAAGCAGGATTTTTGCCAACAATGCGGTAATGTAGTACGCATGAATAAATTCTCCATTTTCGTCAAAAAAGAAACAGCGGTCAGCATCGGCATCCCACGCCACGCCAAAATCCGCGCCGGTTTTTCTTATAAGTGCAATCGTTTCGCTTCGATTTTCCTCTCGAAGCGGGTCGGGCGGACCCTTAGGAAATTCTCCATCCGGTTTTTCATTAAGGAGGACGAGCTCGATTGGGGAGCCTTTCACAAGCTCTTCTGCCACCATGCCCGCCATGCCAAAGTTGCCGTTCGCGACAACTTTCATTGGCTCGAGTCCGCTGAAATTGACGAAAGTTTTTATATGTTCGATATACGAAGGAAGAATAGCATATGAATCAAGCGTTCCGGATTTGCCTCTCACATCTATGTCCGAATTGTGTAGAATGAGGTCTCGTAAATCAAAAATTCCGCTGTCAGAACTTATCGGGTAGCTGTTCTTTAATACCAGCTTGAGGCCGTTGTATTCTTTTGGATTATGTGAAGCAGAAACTATGATTCCTCCGTCACTCTCAAGTTTTACCACCGCGAAGTACATCATATCTGTTCCCGCGCGACCGATATCTGTTACCCGCACGCCGTTTTCGGTGAGGCCTTTGACCAGTGATTCTTTTAGGGATTTTGAACTGGTTCGAACATCTTCTGCCACCACTACATTTTTGACATGAAAATGCTTGACGTAGGCTTTTGCAATCAAGTAAACTGCCTCCTCGTTGATTTCAGAAGGATAAATACCTCGAATATCGTAGGCCTTAAAAATTGCAGGATTTATAGGCATGTGCTTTTACCTTCTCGATTAGAACCTATAGGTTCTACGAGTTCACTTTTTCGTCTTGTTGCTCCAACTTCACCTCCGCCTCGACATTTGAAACCGGTTTTCCGATAAGGAAGAGTTTGACGATAGCTACCGCAACGACCCAATACACAAGCATGGCAAGAAGTGTTGTCCATTCAAATACGGAGCCCAAAACTTCGGGGGAATGAACGACGTAGAGGAAGGGGAGCGCCAAAGGGTAAGAAATCGAATAGACGAAGTTGGTAAATCCGGCGGGGTTGGCGCCAATCAACTTCAAAATCAGTCGAAACATAAGAATAATTTCTATAAGATAGAGAATATACCACACAATCTGCGTGCCCTTATAGATGGGCTTCACATTTTTGCTATCCGAGTTTACAATAGTAGACATAAAGATAATTAAAGTTAATAATTTCCCTACTATCTTACCATAGGTTACTCTTAAATAACATGTATATAAAAGTCCGGGCGCAAGCGGGTGTTACACGGGAAAAGATTATAGAGAAATCGATGACTCACTTTGAGATTTGCGTGAAAGAGATGCCAATCAGGAATTTGGCAAACAAGAGAATTATTGAAATCATTTCCAAAAAATTCAAAGTGCCTCCGAATAAGGTGCGAATCATTAGCGGGCATCGGTCGCCTTCTAAAATTCTCTCAGTGGATGATGTTTCAGAATAGATAGAGAGATGATACAATCAGATGACACAGTTAGATAGAAAGAATTACTACTTACTTAAAATTTTGTGCTAAGGATACAAATAAAAGCCACCAACACCTCCCTCACTCCTGCCATCAAGGAGTATGTGGAGAAAAAAATCGGGTCACTGGAAAGAATGATAAAGCCCGATGACACGAGCGCCCTTGCCGATGTCGAGATTGAAAAAACTACCAATCATCACAAGGATGGGGAGGAATTGTTTCGGGCCGAAGTGAACTTGCGAGTTGGCAAGGCATATTTCCGCGCCGAGGCATCAAACTTTGACCTTTACGCGGCCATCGATTTTCTCAAAGATGAAATGCATCGCGAATTGAGCGTAAACAAGAGAAAGACGATACATATGATAAGAAAAGGAGGGCAAGCGATAAAAAATATTATAAAAGGTTTTAGTCGTTTTAAGAAAAAATAATATGCGAATTCAAATATCGTGGAATCCGAGGCAGTTAGCGGAAAGATGGGTTTCAATAACGGTGCTTATAGGCTGTACGCTCATTACTGCCGGTATCATTTATTTATCGTATACTGCGGACAACCTAGGGGAAAAATGGGCGTCGGGGAGAAGCAACGAACTTCAGGAAGCGGGTCTTAGTTATTAGAGGGGGGACTGCTTTTTCCAATCAGAGTAAGATATTTCTTTCCTGCCTTCCGGGGTGACTTTAAGGATTTCAAGTTTTCCATTTTCGAATTTTGCGTCCCGAATAATTACTCTTATTTGTTGGCCTTTTTTTTGCGAAAAAAAGTAGGGCTTCGGCCATTCTCTATACGCCTGGATTTTTCTCCAATTCGTCAATGGGTTCTCGCCCAAATCAATGAGGCCGTCCTCCTTTCTTATTTTTTTGGTGTAGCTCGCGTTGACGTGCTCCTGTTCTCTCGGCTGAATTTTCCCCGCCACAAAATCAGGAATGACCTCAAGAAGGAGTTTTCCTCCAATCAGGGAGAGCGCCTCGACAAGCTCGAAACTCGTAGGAAGGGGGTCGGGCATGGGATAAGTCGTAAGTCCTACTATCGGTCCGTGGTCGAGTTTTTCGTCCATGAGAACAACGGATACTCCCGTTTCAGTGTCTCCATTTAGGATTGCCGCTTCTGCCGGAATCGCCCCCCGATATTTCGGAAGTAGGGAAAAATGCAGATTCAGCGAGCCATTTTGGGGTAAATCAAGTAGCCAATTGGGCATCATTTTTCCATACGAGACGACAACTCCCAACTGGTACTTTTTTTTGGAAATTGATTCTCTGAACGAAGCGTCTTCCAAGTTTGAGGGTTGCAGAAACGGGATTTCATTTTCTATCGCCCATTGTTTTACTTCGGATGGAGAGAGTTTAAGACCGCGTCCTTTCGGCATATCGGGCGCGGTAACTATAAGTGAAGGGATAAGCCCCCCACCTTTTAGAATCTCGAGTATTTTCGCTCCTCGACGGGGCGTGCCGAAAAAAATGAATTTTATGGAAAGTGTGTTCATTTGTTAATCGATATTTCTTCGTCCGTTAGTTCTTTCACATCCACCGCTTTATCGATAAAAAGAATTCCGTTTAAGTGATCGATTTCATGTTGGAAGATTTGGGCTAGGAGACCGCTCGCGCCTCTTTCAAACAGTTTTCCATTTTCATCATATGCCCGTATTTTGGCTCTCGCGCTCCTCTCAATTTTTCCGAAGAGCGGACGGACGGAGAGACAGCCTTCATCAACCATCACCTTTTCTTTCGAGAGCTTTACGATGACAGGATTAATAAAAACTTCATTTTCGCTTTTGACGACTTTTTTCGTCGCCGGTGGGGAAAGAGAATCAGGATTGCTCCTTCTTCTTATTTTTTCCGATAGGTTGGGATCAATAATGAATAATCGAAGCGAGTATCCAAGCTGTGGGGCGGCCAGCCCCACTCCGTCGGCCTCCTTGTGAAGCGCTTCTTTCATTTCCTCGATAACTTTTCTTATTTTAGGGCTTACAATCTCATCTTCCGGGATTTCCTTCGCTATTTGCCGAAGGACTTTTTCATCTTTTTGGACGATTTTTTTCATGAAGCTAATACTATAATAAAACGTGTAACTTGTAACGTGCAGCGCAAAGCACAATCGAATATGAAAATTTTTGGATTTTCCGATGTTACAAGTTACCTGTTACATGCTGTGCGACTAGAGGAGACTCTCTGGGTCAACTTTCACGGTAAATTCTGGCGAGAGGGCGGTGAGTTTCAAAAGGAGCTCGGAATCGGGCCATGTGCGGGGCGAAACCCGTAAAAGCCCGTGCATAATTGACTTGCCGGCGAGACCTTTGATGAATGAAGGGAATATGTCGATGTTATAATTTGAAAGAGTTGCTTTTGCTTCGCTCATTTTTCGGACGATTTCGCTTTTCTGTCCCTCGAGGGAAATCTTCACCAGAATTGAAAAAGGGGGATAGTTGAATTGCTCTCTTTTCCCGATTTCATCGCGGTAAAATTCGAACAGATTGCCTTTCATCCCATATTCGAATACTTTTTGATCCGGGTTTCGCGTTTGAATCACAATTTGCTTATGAGTTACGGATCGGAGCGTGAGCAGAATCGACATGATTTTTTCGTTTATCCGGAAATCCGGGAGCGAGAAAAGAGCGTCAAGACTTGCGATTGCCGAATTTTCTATGGGGCGATCCAGATAGAGAAGCGCGAGCTCGGTTCCAAGAAGTATGCTTCCCGGCGAGGCAAAGAATTGATTCATCATTTTTTCCGCATTGCCGTGAGTAGTAACCTTGTCCTTATCCATGATAAATATTTTCACATCTCCATAGAGCGCCCTTATCTCTTCCCCCACACTGTCTATGCCTGCGCCAAGGGTGACAAGTTTCCATCCCTGGCAGACTTTGCACACCTCTTCTGGGTCTCTTCTCTCTCCGCATCTGTGGCACAGAAAGAAATTGCCTTTCTGGCTTCCATGAAGCACCATGTTCGCGGAGCATTTGTTGCAGGTGATTGTTTCTCCGCAATCACCGCAGACGGTGGTCGGGGAGAGTCCTTTGCGAGCGGCAAAAATGAACAGGTTTTCATTATTGGTTTTATTCGCTTGAATCAGATTCCGCAGTTCCTCGCTTACCAGAGTGAAATTTTTTGTAGAAGCTTTATACACTCTCATGTCCACCATTCTTTCTTCCGCAGAAGTCAAAGAGCGGAATTTGACCGGGGAAAGCTCCTGGAATTCTCCGTTTTTGTATCTAAAAAGCGTGGCGATGTCGATAAAGATATCTCCGACCACGAACTTTGCTTTTATTTTTTTTGCGAACATTTCCGCGAATACTCTGAAGTCAAGATAGGGGCGGGAGAAGGTCTTGTATCCCGAAGAATTTTCACGGTCGACTATAATCGCTCCCAAATCAGCCCGCGGATAAGATAAATATGAGCCTGTGCCTAGGATGAGAACCGGATGCTTTTCTTTAGTCAGTTTCGCAAGAGTCGAGCGCAGTTCGTTTTCACTAAGAGAGCCATGCAAGACAAATGTGTATTCCTCAATGCCTTTTTCCAATTTTCCCACCGTTTTCTTTATATCGTGAACGCTCGGTAGGCAGAAAAAAACAGACGATTTCTTGGCAAATTCTCCCCGAATAAAACTCTTGTAGTTTACAAATCTCTCCTCGTCTCCGGCCTGAAGAATGTACTTTTGATGAATTTTCTCTCCGAGAACTGGCTCCTGTGGCTCGATTTTTATTTTCTCGAGTTCCGCTAGGAGTCGTGCAGAAATAAGCGAGGCGAGCACGGACCCGGTTGTTGCCGCGAAATATCGCGCTGCCTCATTCGCGCTTTCCATGAATTCGGGAAGAAAGAAAAAATGACCCTTGCGTTTCGTTATTTTTTTTAATTGGAATTCCGCTTGGCGAAGTTCAGTCCTGTGCTCGCTTGCATCGTTTTTCGATATGACGATTGCCGGCACGATTTTTTTTCGCAGCGGCACTTCTATCACGGCTCCCAAAGAGATATCATCGCTCGTAAAATAAGTGAGCGTTTCCTTTCCTATTCCCCGTGAAATTGGTATCACCTCTATGATTTGCATATTTTTACAAATCTCTAAGTATCGAAATTCTCGCTCCGAGGGCGTTCAGTCGTCTCACAAGGTCTTCGTAGCCCCGGTTGATTGAATAAATATTGCGAAGCGTGGAAGTGCCTTTTGCTCCCAACATTCCGGCCAAAATGATGGCTGCGGGGCGAAGGGCGGGAGGGGAGACGATGTCGTTTGCCTGAAGCTCGGTGGGTCCCGTTATGTAGACTCGGTGCGGGTCGAGGAGGATTGTGTCAGCTCCGAGCTTGTCGAGCTCCTTGTAATAAATGGCGCGCTTTTCGTAAGGCCAATCATGAATCATTGTAACCCCCTTGGCTTTCGTTGCAATGACCGCAAAAAAAGGAAGATTGTCCATGTTGAGGCCGGGGTAGGGGCGGGGCTCGATTTTTTCTTCGAGGGCGGTTAGCTTCGAGGGGAATGTTTTGATGTCCACCAAATTTGTTTTGCCATTCTGCGATTTATACTTTGCCGATTTTGAAAATTTGAAGCCCATTTTCTCCAATTTCAAAAGTTCAAGCTCGAGGAAATCAATCGGGGAGCGCTTTATGGTAATCGCCGAATCAGTCATGATAGCCGCAGATATGAAAAACATCGATTCAATCGGGTCCTCGCTCAAATAGTATGTTACCGGCTCGTCAATTTTCTCTTTTCCGTGGACGACGAGCGTGGTGGTGCCGACACCGTCAATTTTTACACCCAGCTTTTCAAGGAAAAAGCAGAGCTCCTGAACCTGATAGTTGGCTGACGCCATTTTTATCGTCGTCACTCCGGGAATGCGAGATGCTACCATGATGGCATTTTCGGTGACCGTGTCGCCCGATTCGTAGAGAACGATTTCATTTGGAACCAGACCTTTGTGGCTCACTTCATACTCCTTCTCTTTCGCTTTAATGCTCACTCCGAGCTTCTCCATCGCGAAAAAATGAGGTCTCACCGTTCGCAAGCCAAGCTCACATCCGCCCGCCTGGGGAATCGAGAATCTTTTTTTAAGATGGATGAGAGGGCCGATTAACAGAATAATGCATCTCGTTTTTAGGGCGGCCGTTCTGTCTATTGTATCCATTTTGAGCCGTGACGGAGGAGTAATCACAAGGTCACTATCTCTCCACGCAACATGGACTCCGATGCTCTCTAGAACCTCAATGAGTCTCGCAACTTCTTCGATTCTAGGGACATTTTTGAGCGTGCTCGTGTTGCTATTAAGGAGCGCGGCGCAGATGACCGCTACCGCTCCGTTTTTCGAGTTCTTGATAGTTACTTCGCCCTTGAGTTTCCTTCCTCCTTCAATTTCGATAGATAAATTGCTGTCCGCAATGCGGATAATATCACGGCCCAACGTATCGCTAATTTTAATGAGCATTTCAGTTGAAAGATTCTGCTCACCGCGCTCAATGCGCGCCACGGCGCTTTGCGTCGTGCGGAGTTTTTTGGCGAACTCTTTTTGGGTAATGCTCTTCGCAACCCTTGACTCGCGAATGAGTTTTGCAATCGGCGCTAGCGGTGTTTTCTTCATTTATAGAGTATAGCATATATGAGATACGAAGCCAAGTAAAAAGTGAAAAGTGACACAAAACAAAGAGCAAAGCGACTATGTTTTGTGTCATCCCCGCGGAGGCGGGGATCCAGGATTATATTTTCTGTCATCCCCTACGGGGATTGTACACCTTTCAAATTCAGAAACTGAATGTTCAAGGTCTTGCCTAGCCCGTGCCGGTCGGCCGAGGGCGGAACTCCAAGTGTTCGTTCCTCACCCGCGAAAGCGGGAATACAGTAAAAAATTAAGTGATAATTTCCAAGGCGTAAATAAGATGATGGAGGTTTGGGAGTAATATTGATAATAAAAAAACACTTGATGCGGGAATCGAGTGCGGGTGCTTCGGTACGGGCGGGAGGTGAAAGTCAAAAGTGATAGTCAAAATTTATTCATAAAAAAACCGCTCATCTGTCGGGAGAGCGGCTTCATTTGATTGAGAATGGCTTTATGAGTCGATCAAGACCACACCCTTTGCCTCGAAATGTGCCGTAGTTTCTCCATTCGGTCCAGGTTCATGTTTGAACGTCACTATTCCGTTGCTGTCATATTGCGTAACGTATCCGGTGAAATGGTGTCCGCCGTAGAAATGAATCGTTATTTTTTTTTCGGTCTTTCCCACGAAGGTTTTCAGTGCTGATTGCATAGTGTTTTTGGTTTGAGGTTCGTAACTAACCGATTCGACAATAGCACCATATATTACTGGAGTCAATACGCGGAGGAAAATCAAAAGTGAAAGTCAAAATTTACTCATAAAAAAACCGCTCATCTGTTGAAAGAGCGGCTTCATGGTGGTAGAGAAGCTGGATTATCTTGGGTAAGAAATGGCTGCGACTTCTCCCGCTTCAATTATGGTGACGATTCGAGCATTACTCAATCCCTCGTCGATAGTGACAAGACCGTTGTCTACTTTCTCCACCCTTCCGACGAGTTTGACTCCGGACCGAAGTAGAAGGGTAACGTTGTACGTTTGTCCTTCGTGCTTCTTTATTTCAGTTGTTTGCATTTTTTTGAGTCGACCGTGTTTTGGTTGATGAGACGGGCTATAGTATAGCATAAGAGTTTTATATGGTCAATACTCTGAAAGAAAAGGTGTAACCCGCCCGAACGTGCCGTTTCGGTACGGGCGGGAGTGGAAAGTCAAAAATAAAAGTCAAAAATTACTCATAAAAAAACCGCTCATCTGTCGAGATAGCGGCTGCATGGTGGCTGTTGAACTGCTACCGGGGCACAGAAATAGCTACGACCTCCGGGGCTCAGAAATGGCTACGACCTCCTCTGCATCAACTGTGTTGAGGATTCCACCCAGACTTGGCCCGCTGCAGATGGTGATAGTAGAATTGTCCACTTTGGTTACTTCTCCGTAGAATTTGTGCCCAGACCGAAGAAAAATCGTTACGTTGTAGTTTTTTCCTTCGTGGGCCTTAATATGCGCTATGTTCATTTTTTTTGGTCGACCGTGTTTTGGTTGATGAGACAGGCTATACTATAGCATATGAGGGAGTAATGTCAATGGTTGGTGGTAAAAAAATCAAATCTAGCTATACTTAGTTTTAATCAGCTATTTTACCTAAACGCTAAACGCTTCCGTAACTAAACGCTTCTTATTTATGCGCTTTTTTTCAAAAAAACTCGGGATTGATCTTGGAACGGCGAACACGCTCGTTTTTTTGCCTGGGAAGGGCATTGTCTTGAATGAACCTTCTGTTGTAGCTGTTTCGGAGCTAGACAACAGGATTCTTGCCGTGGGGCTCGAGGCAAAACAAATGATAGGCAAGACTCCTGACAACATTACCGCCTATCGGCCCATGAAAGATGGAGTGATTGCCGATTATCGCGTGACAGAGGCAATGCTCCGCTACTACATTAAAAAGGCGCTCGGTCCCTGGAACATTTGGAAGCCCGAAGTGATGGTTTCGGTTCCTGCGGGGGTCACTTCAACTGAAAGAAGGGCGGTAGTAGAAGCGGCAATTAAAGCCGGGGCGAAAAATGCGTATGTGGTCAAGGAGCCGATTTTGGCGGCAATCGGCGCCGGGATTCCGATTCACGAAGCGAAGGGCAACATGATTGTGGATATCGGCGGAGGAACGACTGACGTCGCGGTTATATCTTTGGGTGGGATAGTTGCTTCCATGTCGGTTAAGTGCGCGGGAAACAGGATTGACTCCGCCATCGCGGACTACGTAAAAAAAACATTCAATCTCGCGATTGGAGATAAAATGGCTGAAGACATTAAAATTCAGATTGGCTCGGCGGTGCCTCTCGAAGAAGAGCTCTCCATGGTAATAAAGGGTCGCGATTTTGTCACAGGGCTACCTCGAACCGCGGAGGTCAAAACGAATGAAATTGTAAAAGCGATTGCGAAGGAGCTTCGCGACATGATAAAAGCCATCAAGGACGTTCTTCAGGAAACTCCGCCCGAGCTTTCCGCGGACATTATTGATTTTGGAATCATCATGACAGGCGGGTCCTCCCAGCTTCGCAATATGCCCGAGTTGGTCTTCCGAAGGACAGGTGTCAAAGCGACGCTCGCCAAAGATGCCCTCTACTGTGTCGCCAAGGGTACGGGCATCGCGCTCGAACATCTTGAGACGTATAAGAAGAGCATAATCGCCAAGAGATAAAGAAGTGTAACGTGTAACTTGTAACGTAAGAAGTGGGTTAACATCGAAGTTAAACATATCGACTCCGAGTGTTTTAAAGAGCAAATAGAAAAGTATTATCGCAAGTGGTAAGAGAAGAGATTACATTTATTTTTTTAAATCTTTTTTCCTCCTTTCTTTTCCGGATAATCTCTCAAGTATTTAAGCACGATATTGGTAAGCGGGTCGCCGAGGATTACTTTGCCATTCGCATCTCTCTCTAGCAAAGCTTCAATCTTTTGTCTTTTTGCATTTTTATCCTTATTTTTACTACTTTCCTTTACTTTTTTTACTAACTCATTCAAGAACATCTTTTTGTCTCCGCTTGTAGGATATGAAAGAACAATATCTTCGATTGGACGGATAAATATTCTAGCCAATTGCTTCGGTGTCAAGTCTTTTGGTGCTTCAACTTTATCTCTCAACACTCTTGCAACAATCTCCATCTTTACTCTTTTCAATCCAAATAGCTGAGGGAATGTCTCAAATATCTCAGGTGCTTTATATGTCGTAATTCCATAAGTATCAATTACTATTTGCGCGAGTTCAAGCTTTGGCTTGATGTTTTCCTCCATTGATAAGCCGAGGATGGATGGAGACTTCTCAATTAGAGCGACGGGATCAACAAACCCCGCATTCTTGAGGTCAGAGAGTTTAGGTATGGTGTTTTCCTCCATTGACAAGCTGAGGATTTGCGGAAACTTCTCAACCAACTTTACAGGATTTTCAAATCCCGCAATCTTGAGGTCAGCGAGTTTAGGTTTGATGCTTTCATCAAATGAATTGCCGAGGATTTGCGGATTCTTCTCAATTAGAGCGATGGGATCAACAAACCCCGCATTCTTGAGGTCAACGAGTTTAGGTTTTATGTTTTCCTCCATTGAAAAGCTGAGGATGGATGGAAACTTCTCAACCAACTTTACAGGATTTTCAAACCCAGCATTCTTGAGGTCAGCGAGTTTAGGTTTGATGCTTTCATCAAATGAATAGCCGAGGATATTCGGATTCTTCTCAATTAAAGTGACGGGATTTGAAAATCCTGCATTCTCGAGATCAACGAGTTTAGGTTTGATGTTTTCCTCCATTGAAAAGCTGAGGATGGATGGAAACTTCTCAACCAACTTTA